>JAQVQF010000128.1 GCA_028701715.1 Eubacteriales bacterium
CAGCGAATCGGTGGCGTTTTGATCCCACCAGGGGGCTTCGAGATCAATGTATTCGGAAAATTCGCACAGATCGTGTAAATATCCTTCCTGAGCCAAAGCGGCGCAGGCCGCCATAAAGGGCATGGCTACATCAAAGCTGTTAAGGTCTGTGGAAACGTCGTTTCTGAAAGTGGTTAAAACGTTTTCAACCGCAACGGCTTTTATCTTTATACCGTAATTATCCTCAATCCATTTGTTTCTGTCATTGACGCCTTCGACGATTTTTGTATCGGTCGTTGAGTAAAGGGATTCGATTTCCTCGGAAAAATATGTGTCCTGAATGGTATTGTTATAAACAAGCACGCGGAATTCGGTATAGGTGTTCCATTCGTCTTTAAATTCGGGAAGGTCATTCTTCACATATTTCCCGTTGCTGTCAACATAAGGGTTTTCGGTACTGTTATCCGACGTCGTGCCGGAGGATTGCTCCGCCGTTTCGTCCGAGGATGATTCCGCCGCGGATTTATCCTTCGAACCCGTTTCCGATTCATTGTCCGTTTCCTTGCCGCAGCCTACAAGCAGCGCCGACAGCATAAGAAGAGTGCAGAGCAATAAACATAAGATTTTTTTCACAATTAACACCTCTGTTATAATTTTAAAAATATTATACAGAAATATTATCCAAATGTCAATGAACTTTTGTGGTATTATTATATAAGGCAGCTTAAACAAACGAATATTGTGAAAAAACTTGACTTTATACCATGCGTAAGTATAATCTTTATATGAATAAGGTGAGGTTATTAATATGGTAAATAAAAAGTCATACGGCTTAGGGAGCCAGCGTTCGAGCATACGCGAGCTTTTTGAATACGGAAGACAAAGGATTGCGGTCGCCGGATACGACAGTGTGTGTGATTTCTCGTTGGGAAATCCGTCGACACCAGCTCCGGAGCAGGTAAGAAAAGCTTTTTCGGATATACTTGAAAACGAACCGCCTGTCGCCGTACACGGCTACACCAGCGCACCCGGCTGCGACGAAATCAGGCGGGCGATAGCGTCGTCGCTGACAAACAAATTCAATATGGATATCCGACCGGAAAATCTGTATATCACCTGCGGCGCCGCCGCCGCCGTGACATCCGTGCTCGCCGCGCTTACGATCGACAATCAAAGCGAATTTATTGCTGTCGCGCCGTTCTTCCCCGAATACCGCTGCTTCGCGGAGGTCGCGGGCGGCTCATTAAAAGTCGTCCCCGCCGATGAAACCGATTTCCAAATAGACTTTGACGAGCTGGAAAAAGCAATAAACATAAATACTCAAGCCGTTTTGGTAAATTCCCCGAATAATCCCTCCGGAGCGGTATATTCCGCGGAAACCGTTAAGCGATTGGCTTCGCTTCTCGCGGCGAAAAGCGCCGAATACGGCAAACCCATATACATAGTCGCCGACGAGCCCTACCGTGAGCTTGTTTACGGAAAAGTAAGCGTGCCTTTTATACCCGAATATTACGGCAATACCATAGTATGCTATTCCTACAGCAAAAAGCTCTCCCTGCCGGGAGAACGTGTCGGTTATGCGCTTGTGACAAATAAGGTTGAGGAATGGAAAAAGGTTTTCGACGCCGTCGCGGGCAGCGCCCGGATGTTCGGTTATGTCTGCGCTCCCTCGTTGATACAGAGGGTGATCGCACGCTGCGCGGATATTCAGCCCGATCTTAGGGTTTACGAAAGAAACCGCAATCTGCTCTATGCTTCATTGACCGAAATGGGATATTTCTGCGCCAAGCCCGACGGAGCTTTTTATCTTTTCGTTAAATCTCCGGCGGGTAACGGAAACGATTTTTCCGAAGCGGCAAAGAAAAAGGATGTGCTCATTGTCCCGGGTGCGCCGTTCGGCTGTCCCGACTTCGTGAGAATCGCCTACTGTGTGGACACGGAGGTCTGCGAAAGAGCCTTGCCGGTGTTCGGGGAAATAATAAATTCGAAATAAATCGCAAACGAAAACGGATGAGGGAGCTTTTCTCCTTCATCCGTAATTTTATTGCATTTTTTCCTGCTTGATCTTTTTGTCCACCACATGGCGGGAAGCAAGCTCTTTTCTTATTTCATCGACAGTTATTCCCGACTCGACCATCAGCACCATGACATGATAGCAAAGATCCGCTATTTCATAAATCTCCTCCTCACGGCTGTTCTTTGTGCCTATGATGACCTCGGTGGCTTCCTCGCCTACTTTTTTGAGCATCTTGTCGATACCCTTGTCAAACAGATATGTGGTGTACGATCCTTCCTTGGGGTTTGCTTTTCTGTCCTTTATAAGCTCGTACAGATCGTCAAAGGTGAATCTTTCTTCTCCCGTTATATTGTTGAAAAAGCAGCTTTTCGCGCCCGTATGGCAGGCGGGGCCGTCGGGTATCACGTCGATAAGCAGCGTATCCATATCGCAGTCGGCGGTTACCGCAACGATGTGCTGGTAATTCCCGGACGTTTCGCCCTTGAGCCACAGGCATTTCCTCGACCTGCTGTAAAAGCAGGTCAGCTTTTTTTCAAGGCTTATTTCGTAGCTTTCTTTGTTCATATAAGCGAGCATAAGCACATCCCCGGTGACGCCGTCGCGGATTATCGCGGGGATCAGACCTTCGCTGTTGCGCTTTAAGTTTTCCCAATTAATCATAGTCAAATTCTCATTTCCGCTCCGTTTTGACGGAGATATTTTTTCAAATCGCATATGGAAAGCGTCCTGTAATGGAATATCGAGGCGGCAAGCCCCGCGTCCACACCGGGAACCGTGTTAAAAAGTGTCAAAAAGTCTTCCTTGCAGCCCGCGCCGCCGCTGGCGATTACCGGTACGGTTACCTTTTGCGAAATTGCCTCGAGCATTTCAAGGTCGAAGCCCGTACGCACTCCGTCGGCGTCCATGCTGTTGACGACAATCTCGCCCGCTCCGCTTTCCTGCCCGCGGTACGCCCACCCGAGCGCGTCTATACCCGTGTTTTCCCTGCCGCCCTTGGCGAACACCGTGAATTTTCCGTCAGCGCGTTTAACGTCCATTGAGAGGACCACGCACTGGCTGCCGTATTTACCGGCCGCTTCGCCTATCAGCGCGGGATTTCTGATCGCCCCGCTGTTGACGCTGACCTTGTCGGCACCGCATTTGAGAAGTCTGTCGAAATCCACGACCGCATTTACCCCGCCGCCGACCATCAGGGGTATGAACACCTGCGACGCCGTGCGCTCGAGAACGTCGGTAAACAGCTTACGCCCCTCCGCCGACGCGGTTATATCGTAGAACACCAGCTCGTCAGCGCGCGAATCATTATAAAATTTCGCCATAGCAACGGGGTCTTCCACATCCTGAATATTTGTAAAATTCACGCCCTTTACAACCCTGCCGTCCCTGACGTCAAGACATGGGATTATACGTTTGGTTATCATTCGCCGCCTCCGAGCTTCAACGCTTCCTTCAAGTCGATTCTTCCGGCGTAAAGGGCTTTTCCGAGTATCGCGCCCCATATGCCCATTTCCCTGAGCGATTTTATTTCGTCAACTGACGTTATCCCGCCCGATGCTGTTATTTTCAGCTCGTTTATCATTGAAAGGGTACGGTAAACCTCAAGATTAGTGCCTGATAACATGCCGTCCTTTGATATATCTGTGTATATCACGTGCCTTACGCCGATCGACGCAAGCCGCCCGCAGAAATCAACCCCGTTTTCCCCCGTGTCGGAAAGCCATCCGCGAGTGGCGACCGCGCCATTTTTGACGTCCACGCCGACCGCAAGGGCATCGCCGTATTTTTCCGCCATGTCACGGGCAAAAGCTATGTTTTCTGCGGCCGCGGTTCCGATAATGACGCGAACCGCCCCCGCTTCGAGATAAATGTTTATCCTCTCCTCTGTGCGTATGCCGCCGCCGACCTCCACATTCATACCGCTTTCGCGTATAATCCTGCTTATTATGTCGAGGTTTTCAAGGCTTCCCGTTTTCGCTCCGTCCAGGTCCACGACATGAAGCTCGCTTGCTCCCGCTTCGCGGAAAGCCCTGGCGACGTTCACCGGGTCCGACGAATATTCGGTCACCTTGCCGTAATCGCCCTTTTCGAGTCGTACCGCCTTATTTGCTATAATATCTATCCCCGGGATTATTTTCATTTTAACCACCCATATTACAAAAAGCTTTCAGCATGGCAAGCCCCGTTATACCCGATTTTTCCGGGTGGAACTGCGTGCCGTATATATTATCCTTCTTTACCGCTCCGGTAACAGATACGCCGTATTCGGAAACCGCAAGCGTGTTTTCCGCACAGTCCTTGGCATAAAAGGAATGAACGTAATACACATAAGCGTCATCTTTGTTTGCAATTGCCGAAAAAAGCGCATCATCTTTAATAATGTCAAGCTTATTCCAGCCCATATGAGGTATTTTATACCCGGATATGTCATCCGATAACGGCGCGACTACGCCGGGTATCAGCCCAAGCCCGTCATGTTCGCCGAATTCACGGCTTTTTTCAAAAAGCAGCTGCATGCCGAGACATATTCCCAATAACGGCTTGCCTGACAGCGCAACCTCCCGAACGACCGTTACAAGCGACGCGGCTTTCAGCTTTTCCATCGCACCGCCGAAAGCGCCCACGCCCGGAAGAATTACCCTGTCTGCGTCGAGTATCGTTTGCCTGTCGGAGGTTACAACGGCATGTTCGCCTATATATTCAAGGGAACAGGCAAGCGAAAAAAGATTGCCTACCCCGTAATCGATTATCGCTGTCATAATACTCCTTTCGTCGAGGGAATTTCCCCTGCCGCCGCCACGTCTATTGCGGCCGCCGTTTTCATCGTCCTTGCGAATGCTTTGAAAATACATTCAATCACATGATGTGTGTTTTTGCCGTATATTTTTTTTATATGAAGGGTTATTCCCGCTTCGCGGACAAACGCCGCGAAGAATTCCTCCACAAGCTCCGTGTCGAAAGCTCCTACTCTGCTCCCCGGCATCGTTACGTCAAAATTAAGATACGACCGCCCGCTTATGTCCGTAGCACAGAGGACGAGCGATTCATCCATAGGAAGTATTATATTTCCGTAGCGTTTTATTCCCGCTTTATCGCCGAGCGCTTCCCTGAAGGCTTTTCCCATGGATATGCCTATATCCTCGCAGGAATGGTGAAAATCCACATAGGTGTCGCCCTTGCATTTTACTGTAAGATCGAAGCGCGAATGTCCGGCAAGGAGGGTGAGCATATGGTCGAAAAAGCCGTTGCCCGTATCAATTTCGCATTTGCCGCTCCCGTCGAGATTAAGCCTCATGAATATATCCGTTTCGGCGGTTTTTCTTTGGATTTCAGAAATTCTCATATTCATACCAATCCTTTCAAAATAACATCGACGCACCTTATCAACGTGTCCATCTGATCTTGCGTGCCGATTGTTATCCTTATGTGATCCTTTATTCTGTCGTCGGGCAGCAGGCGCACCAGTACACCCATATCCTTGAGCCTTGAGTAAAGCTCGCGCCCGGATATTTTCTTATTTGCTGCCAGCAGGAAATTTCCCCTTGAATCGGTTACATCAAAGCCGCGCTTTATAAGAGCCTGCCTTGTCATAGCGCGCACCTTTATTATTTCGTTTACGCATTCGGCGAAGTACCCCGTATCCCCGACCGCCGCGATACCCGCCGCCATGGTAAGGCGGTTGATATTATACGGATGGAAGGAATATCTTACGGTGTTAAGATCGGAAATAAGCTCTCTGTCGCCTATCGCGAAGCCGAGACGCCCACCCGCAAGGGAACGGGATTTGGAAAAGGTTCCGATAATCAGAAGATTCGGATATCTTTTTGTCAATCCGACGGCGCTTTCGCCTCCGAAATCGACATAGGCCTCATCCGCGACCACTACCCTGTTTTTATCGGAACCGACTATCTTTTCTATCACATCCAACGGAAGCGAAAGCCCGGTCTGGGCGTTGGGATTGGCTATGAAAACCGTTTCCGGGATACCGATATAATCGTCGGCTTTTATGGTTAAATCATCTTGTACGGGCAATATTGTGCGTTTTATCCCGTAAAGGTCGCAGTAAACCGGGTAAAACCCGTAGGTTATGTCGGCGAAGGCCGCTCCCCTGCCGCTGCCGCAGAAGGCGCGGAAGGCGAAGGCAAGCGCTTCGTCCGAGCCGTTGGTGCATATGACGTTTTCCTTTGACACGCCGTATCTTTGAGCGAGCGCTTCGCAAAGCTCGCCCGCGTCGGGATCGGGGTAGAGGTTAAGACGCAACGCTTCTTCCGAGCAAACGGCCTTTATCACCTCCTGGGAAGGCGGGAAGGGGGATTCATTGGTGTTTAATTTTATATATTTCCTGTCCTTTGGCTGTTCGCCCGGCACATAGGGCTTCAGCGCGGAAAGATCGGGAGTGAAATATATGCTCATTTTGTAATATCCTTCATTCTTATATCAATCGCTCTCGCGTGGGCGTCAAGCCCCTCGCGGGCGGCGAAATCCATCGTTCTTCCGCTTATTTTCGCAAGCTCCTCCTTTGAATAAAGCAAAAAGGAGGTCTTTTTTCTGAAATCGTCCACCGACAGCGGCGACGAAAACATAGCGTTTCCGCTGGTGGGCAGCGTATGGTTGGGACCCGCGATATAGTCGCCCAACGGTTCGGGAGTAAAGCTTCCGAGGAATACAGAGCCCGCGTTTTTAATTTTGTCGAAAAGTCTGAAGTAATCCTCAACGCAAAGCTCAAGATGCTCCG
>JAQVQF010000129.1 GCA_028701715.1 Eubacteriales bacterium
CTTTTTCAAAAAAGACGCTTGAATTGTATTATACCTGTCTGGAAATCAGTTTTTTAGAGGTTACCTTAATAAGAATGTTGTTAAACTTCCGCGCCGCAACAGAAAGGTTTGGTAAAAAAGATGATGCCCGTAACATTAAAGCTTAATCATCGCGCCGTAAAGCGTATTGCCATAATGCTTATGACGGCAACGCTGCTGGTGTCACTGCTTGTACCGTTGCTTTCCTCCTGTTCAAAGGAAAACAAGGATACCGTTATGTCGTTCCGCGGGGAAGAACTGACGGCGGGTATGCTTTCGTACATGATGGCATCGCAGAAAGCGTATGTTAAGGAAATTTTTACAAGGTATACCGCCGATTATTATTCCGAACACGGCGAATATCCTTACGGTACGAACGATTTCGAAGAATTCCTTAACCTGACGTTTCCAAACGAAGGCAACGGACTTACTTACGCGCAAAACGCTAACAACACAGTATTGAACACCGCCAAGATGTTTGTGGTGGTCAACTATTTTTGCAAAAAATACAATCTTGTCGTAACCGATAATACCGTTATCGAAAATATCGAACAAAACGTAAACGACGATATAAATACCGCGGGAGGACTGGTGTTTCTGAATGAAATACTGGAAAAATATCAGGCGGACGTAAACACCGAACGCGAATATCTTTATAATATGGCAAGAACGGATTTGCTATACGACTACCTTTACGGCGATTACGGCATTCAAAGAGTGGCGGATTCGATCGTTTCGGAAACGTTTTACGGCAATTACAGAAAAATCGATTTTATATACTACTCCTATTACAATTATGATACCGAAACCGGGGACAGAATTTCCTACGGTGAGGAAATAATTGCGGATATGAACACAGAGGCGGAGGATTTATACACAAAGCTGACAAGCGGGGAAATAAATTTTAACGAATATTCGGATCATGACGATTACGCCAAGTATGACGAGGGCGTATGCTATACCCAGGGTAAGCTGGCGGGCGATATTGAAACGGCCGCAGACGGACTTGAAAATTACGGCGATATATGCAAGATGGTTTCGGAAGACGGGGTTTATATATTAAGACTTCTCGAAGCGGATGACGAAGACCTTGCGGTATATTACGATGAGGTTTACGAACAGCTGTCAAAAACCGCGTTTTATGATTACATCGAAAGCTATTACGCCGAAATAAAAGCGGACGGCGAAGCGATCGGCAAATATGATTTTGCTGATATTGAAGCGCTGCTCGTTGAGTGATTAAACAATTAAAAAGCGCGGAGCTTTGGATCGCGCCGTAAAATTACCGGAGGTATTTAATGAAAATTCAATTGAAAAAAACCGTTTGCATTATTCTCGCTTTATTCATATTGCTGCCGCTGGCTTCCTGTTCTAAAGCGGATCAGTCAAAGCCGATTATGACCTTCCACGGAAAAACACTCAGCACAAATATGTTTTCATATATGCTGACCTCGCAGGAAATTTACACACTCGCGTTCGGCAATATTTACCTGCCCTACGCTTACCAGAACAGCACCGACTATCAAAGCTTGGGGAGCTATGATACCTTTCAATACTATGTACAGAATTATTCCGCATTAAGTGAAGCTCTGTATACGGAATTCGTGGACAGCTTCGGCACTATGATAACCGACAACGACGGCACGACGATCAGCTTAGGCAATTTATATTTTGATGCCCTGCTTATTTATTTGAAACGGCTCTTTATCATTTCCGTCCTCTGTGAGGAATACGGTCTGGAGCTGACCGACACGGCGGTTTTGGAAGACATATCAACTCAAATTCAGGAATATATCGATACCGCCGGCAACGAGGCTTTCCTTGATATTTATCTGTATGACAAATACGGCGCGTCGCTTGATATCGCACGCGAATACGCAGAAAAATACAATCTTTTGTCTATGCTGGTCAGCGAGGGCGGCGGCAGCGATTCCGTACACTGGGACAGCGAATACAAATACCTCAACTATCTGCTTTACGATTATCTTTACGGCGAAAACGGCGCAAGGCAGATCACGGATGAGGAAGTGGAAAGCATTTTCAAGGAAAATTACTGCATATTCGATTATGTATTTTACAGCGCATATAAAACCGTCGATTCGGAAACGGTGCTGAGGCTTGATGATTTTATCACAGACGATATTCATAACCTGTTCGAAAGCAATTACAATAAGGTTTCATATATTTCGCTTGACCTTGAGGACGATGAGGGCAACGATATTTCCGAAACGGCGGAATCGACCGCAAACGAGATATGCGACAAGCTGAACGCGGGTGAAATCGAATGGGATTCGGCGGACGAAACATATACGCAGATTTATACCGGGACATATTGCTTCGCTCCCGAGGACAGCAAAATAGACGACGCCGTTGAAAACGCGGTCAAGACCTTATCTCCGGGCGCCTATACCGTTGTTACGGGTATCGACTCCGTTTATGTCCTGCGCGGCGAAACGCTTGCCGAAGAGGATCTTGCCGGCGTTAAAAATGAAATAATAACCATACTGTCCAAGCGGTATTACGACGTCAACTACAGCAAAATGAATTATATTTTCCTTTCCTATACAGACGGAAACGGAGACGAATATTCCGAAGACAAAAAAGCGGAAATACACGCTCTCGGTACGGAAATATTCCAAAAACTCTATACCGGCTTATGCTCCTACAACCAGGACGACGATGCCTTTATCGAGAATGATTACGAGGACGCCGACTATACCGTGAAGCTGTATACGGATGTGTTCGGCAAAAACGAGCTTGATGAGGAGCTTGAGGAAAAGCTGCTTTCCATGAGTATCGGTTCGGAAGCAGTTTATGAGGACGAATACGGCTTTTATATCCTGAACCGTATTGAAAAGGACGACGACGAGTTCGCCGACAGCGCGGTGCAGCTTAATATGACCATGGATTACCTGCGGAAAATCGCCGAAGATTTTGAGGAAAAATTCAAAAGCGGGGAAATTTTGTTTGAAGATGCGGAAGAACACAATTCCTATGCCCAATACAGCGAGCTGGGCTATTTGGATTATTCGCTATACGGCGAACAGATAAAAACAACGTATAATTTGAACGAATTGGGCGACGGAAATATTTCCGTGTCCGATACCGCCGTTAATATTATTCATATCAGGGGTACGGACGATGACGATTATATCACATATAAAGACGAAATAAACGAAGAAATGAACTACAACGCCTTCTGCGAATATATCGACGCCTTTTTCGATGATATAGTAATCGATGAAAAGGAGCTTGCGCTGTATAAGGCATCCTTTACCGGGTTAAATTATCTTATTATACCGTCGCTTGACACGGTAGATGAATCCTCATCCTGAAATACCGTGAAAAAGCTATTTTAATTTCGTATATACAGAATTTTCATTAACAGAAAGGCAGGATCAATCCATGCCGCATATCGTATATGGCCTTCATTTTACCGTGTCGGCATGGTTTAATATATGACAACAAAAATAAAAGCGGTTTACGATGATATTATCCGGGATTCAATTTCTGTTTTTTCCAAGGAGGGTCTTTGGGAAAAGCTGAATTCCGGTAAAAGGCTTAAAATAAAATTGGGTGCCGATCCCTCCCGTCCGGATCTTCACCTCGGTCATTCCGTGGCGCTCCGCAAGCTTAAAATGCTCCAGGACTTAGGGCATGAAATAATTTTCATTATCGGCGATTTCACCGGCATGATCGGTGATCCTTCCGGCAAATCCAAGACAAGGCAGCCGCTGACCTTTGAGCAGACGCGTGAAAACGCCAAGTCCTATCTTGAGCAGGTAACTAAAATTCTCGACAAAGACAAAACCACAATCGTGTTCAATTCGGAATGGCTCAGTAAAATGAGCTTTGCGGACGTGCTGTCCCTTGCGGGCAAATACACCGTGGCGCGCATACTCGAACGCGACGATTTCGCCAAGCGTTTGGCGGAAAACAAGGCTATCGGCATGCACGAGATGTTTTATCCTCTCATGCAGGGCTATGATTCGGTGGCGATACAGGCGGACATAGAGGTGGGCGGCAACGACCAGACCTTCAATCTGCTGGTCGGACGCGAACTCCAGCGCGACTACAACCAAGTTCCGCAGGAGGTTATAACCTTCCCGCTGCTGCCCGGTCTCGACGGAGTGGAAAAGATGTCTAAATCCCTCGATAATTATATAGGCATAGACGAGCCGGCGGAAACGATGTACGAAAAATGCATGAAGGTCCCCGACAATCTGCTTAAAACATATTTCGAGCTGACAACCGACCTGAAGAGCGACGAATTTTTGCCCGTTACGGATAGGGATATACGCGAAGCGCATTTTCTGTATGCAGAAACCATTGTCAGGATGTATCACGGCAAAGAAGCCGTAAACGGCGCGGCGGAGCGATACAAAAGCGTCGCGGGCGGCGGCGTTCCGCAGGAGCTTGAGGTCATAACGGCGGCTCCCGGAACCCAGATAACCGAGCTTCTCGTCATATCCGGACTGGCTCCTTCCAAATCGGAGGGAGGACGGCTCATAAAGGGCGGCGGCGTTAAGATCGACGGTGAGCAAATTGCAGATTTCAAGGCGTGCCTTAACGAAAAGGGCGAATATGTGCTTTCCAAGGGCAAAAATAAATTTATAAAAATAGTTATCGAATAACGATTAAGTATTACAACCTCAATAATAACGTTATAAGACAGTAAAAAGCCGCGGTTATCCCCGCGGCATTTTGCGAATAAATTATATAACAGGGGGATGATTGAAATGCCGTTGCGAGATATTCTGCCGTTTCTGATACCGCTGGCGGTCGCGGAATTTATCCTGCTTGCGATCAGCTTAAGACATATTCTGACGCATAAAAGCTATAAAAGAGGCACCAGAGGCCTTTGGATTGCCGTAGTAATTATCGGGATGCAGTTTATAGGTCCGATATTGTATTTTTTGCTGGGTAAAGAGGATTGAGAAATTTAAAGAACATTATAAAATGAAGGCGGCGATTTTACGGAAATATTAAAGCTGTCCGGAGTAAATAAGAGCTTCGGTTCCAAACATGTCATAAAAGACCTGTCATTTTCGGTTTCGGAAAACGACATATACGGCTTTATCGGTCAAAACGGAGCGGGTAAAACCACCACCATGAAGATGATTTTGGGCTTGTATAAGGCCGATTCAGGCTCTATATATGTGGGAGGCGAAAAGGTCGCCTACGGGCAGACCTCCACCAATCGATATATCGGGTATCTTCCGGATGTGCCCGAATTTTACGGCTATATGACGCCGACCGAATATTTAAGGCTGTGCGGAGAAATAACGGGCATATCCGATTCGCTGTTAAAAAAACGCATTCGCGAGCTGCTTGAGACCGTGGGATTGGAAAAAGCCGAAAAGCGCATACACGGCTTTTCAAGAGGCATGAAGCAGCGTCTCGGAATAGCGCAGGCGTTATTGAATCAACCGAAGCTGTTGATTTGCGACGAGCCCACATCGGCGCTCGATCCCATGGGACGGAAGGAAATAACGGATATACTGCGCAATCTGCGAAACAAAACGACGGTTGTTTTTTCGTCGCATATTTTGTCCGATGTGGAACGCATCTGCGACCGTGTGGGACTGTTAAACAACGGCAGCCTTGTCCTTGAAGGAAAGCTGGACGAAATACGCGCCAAGCGCGGAAGCGACGGCTTTGAGCTGGAATTTCAAAGCAGCGCCGACACGGAACGCTTTATGTCTTTATATAAGGGGGGAGAAAGAACGGAAAAAACGCGGCTTATATACCCGGGTAAATCCGAAAAAGATATGTCCGACGCCATGAGGCTGCTTTATGAAAGCCGTATATATCCGTTAAAGCTGGAAATGCGCGAACCCACCCTTGAATCCCTGTATCTGGAGGTGGTCGGCAAATGAGGCAGCTTACGGCTTTTACAAGGAAGGAATTCACGGAAATCCGCCGCAGCAAAAAGGGACTTGTCGTATTTGTTATATTTGTTATTTTCGGGATAATGAGCCCCGCGATGGCAAAGCTGACTCCCTGGCTTTACGAAACCCTGGCGGAATCATTGAAGGAGCAGGGAATAAGCATCGGTAATGTTACCGTAACGGCGCTGACCTCCTGGGAACAGTATTATAAAAATATGTTTATGGAATTTCTTGTCCTCGCCGTCGTTTTCGGCGGTATACTGACTTCCGAATATCAAAAGGGCACGCTTATAAACATTCTTACAAAGGGTCTTAACAGATGGAAGGTTATCGCGGCGAAGTGTATCGCGCTTTTTATAAGCTGGACCGTCTGCTATTGGCTGTGCTTCGGCATCACCTGCGCATATACCGCTTATTTTTGGGACAACGGCGCCTTGCGGCATATTCTTCTTTCCGCAGCCGGTTCATATCTGTTCGGTATCTGGCTTATTGCGGTCATTATGCTGTTTTCGACGCTTTTCAACTCCGTCACAACCGTGCTGCTGGCGACGGGTGTTCTGTATATGGTGTTGGGCTTTTTAAGCATGATACCCGCGGCAGCCGATTATCTTCCCTTGAAAATGACCTCGGGACTGGATTTGCTGACCGGGAAAGCCGCCGTGCAGGATTATGCCGCCTCCGCCGTCGTAACAGCGGCCTTTACTGTAATTGCCGTAGCGGTATCCGTGAGGGTATTCAACAGGAAGAGATTATAGAAACAGGCTCTTTGTCAATAGTTGGGGCGAACCCGTAAACAGAAACTCAGGCA
>JAQVQF010000130.1 GCA_028701715.1 Eubacteriales bacterium
ACAAGCAAACCACTTTCAACATAATATTCATAATAATCTTCACTCATTGCGACTCCGCCGACAGTAACAGCGACATCAGTAATGCTATATTCATCTGCCGCAGTAAGAGTACAGGAATAACCGCCCGTTACTAATGCAGCATCGCTTTGTGTGCTGGAGGTATAGTTGCTGCCCGAATATGTAACTTTTACAGCATCCGGAAGAGTGGCTGTATCCCATTCGCCGGTTAAGGCTACATATTTGGCAACCACACGGCCCGCATATATTTCGCACTGGCTGGAGCCGTCGGAAAACTTAACTTCAAGACCGTTTCTGAAAGCGAATGCGTAATAGTCGTCGCCTACTTTGGATACGCCGAGAGTATCACAGGCGTATACAACGCCGTCAATGGTAACAGTGGGCAGGGTAGAAATATCGTTTGCTTCAAGCATTTTAGGTAAAGCAGTCTCTCCTATATCATTACGTTCTGCCGTCCATGAATTTAAAGCGTCAACGGATTCTTTATCGGTAACCGCTTTTATGGAGCTTGCCACATAGGTATAGTAATAACCGTAATTGGGGTTATAGAACACCGCGCCTTCGGAAAGTCCGGTGCCTTCGGTCTGAGTGAGCATATAGGCGTTGTAGGAGGTAAGGGTGTTCTTGGCTTCCTCAAGGGCTGCCGTGGATTTGGCGCTTTCGACCACGTTGTTGTAGGTGGGGATAAGCACTGCCGCAAGAATGGCTATAACGGCGATAACTATTACAAGCTCTACGATAGTAAAGCCTTTTCTTTTATTGGTTTTCTTCATATAACTAAATTAACTCCTTTAATTTTTGCGTACCGACCCAAGCGTCCCGCAAAAACATTCATTTTGCATGACGCCTGTATTATCGGATATCAGATCCGGTATAACCCGGATATCAGCCTACTTTTGTAGGTACAAGAACCGCGCCGGTGTTGTCCGCTCCTATAAGAGTCGTAACTTTGCTGTCGGGATCCTTATAGGTCAGCGTAACGCTGTCGGCAGCGGTGCAGTTTGTTAATGTGGCTTTGTTGGAGGAAACAATTTCTCCGAGGTAAATTGCGGTACAGTATACCGGAGTGCCGGTTCTGTTGTTGCTGTTTGTAGCGTCGGCCGTTATCTTTCCTTCATTATAACAGTCGGTAAAGGACATGGCACTCATATTTCTGTCGGTGCTTATGCCGGCGGCGCAAAGAATACCGCTGGTTGCGAATGTGGTGGTCTTGAACGTGGAGGTAATATTCCCGTAATTTTTGCAGTTAACGAAGTTGACTTCGGTGCCTGCGTTGTTAAACCCGAGTATACCCGCCGTGTAGCAACCGCCGGAAACGCTTCCGTAATTGTAACAGTCTATAAAGTTCACCGGGCATGTGCCTGTTTTATAGGTTATCGCGGCAATACCGCCGATAGTGGCATGAGCGTTGGAAACCGAGCCAACCGTGGAAACGTCCGCATAATTCTTACAGTTGCGTATTGTTATGGAGCCGCCCGTAAGATTGGAGCTTCTCGCAAGAGTACCGATATTGCCGAACAAACCGCCCGTACGCTGCAAGCCTTTTATCGTACCGCTGGCAACGGTTATATTTTCAATAACCATATCATAGCCGGCAGCATTGTCGATAAGTCCCGCAACAGCGGCGGTGACGTGTCCGGTCTTGGCGTTTGCCGTTTCGACGGAAACACCGGGGGTGTTTATATTGACTCCCTCAAGGGTAATGTTGCCGAGATACTTACCGTCGAAAACTTGGAACAGACCGTAGTAGAAATACGAACCGCCCGTGGTTGTGGATTCATATGTGGCTACGGCGGCGGTAAAGTCGCTCATTGCGAAGTTGGAAATTTTATAAGTTCCGCCGTCGGTTTTCGAGCCGTCAAAGGAACCGCTGTATTTTTCAATCGGAGCCCATTCCGCACCGTTCAGGTCAAGGTCCTTGGATAAAGTGAGATAAACACCGGCGCCGGCATTATTGCTTGTGGATACAAATTCCCTGAACGAGGTAAGCTGGTTGCCCGTGCCCACCACCACAACGGTGTTGTATGTATGCGAATATTCGACAATGCTGCCGTCTTCGGTAGTATATGAACCGGATTTTAAGAAATTACCGGTATA
Organism: Eubacteriales bacterium; assembly: GCA_028701715.1. Lineage (GTDB taxonomy): Bacteria > Bacillota > Clostridia > Oscillospirales > CAG-382 > UBA1206. The sequence goes on from JAQVQF010000130.1 coordinate 2,116, forward strand.
TGTGCCGAAAGAGGTTTCGCTGCTCGAAGCAATGCTTTCCTTAAGGCTGGTAATATCGTAATAGGTGATTCCGTCTTGACTTTTGGTTTCGACCGAAGCGGAGGGGGTGTAGGATTTCTTCCAGGAATCGTCATTGGCAAGCTGCCCTTTAAGACTGGCGAGCCCCTGGAGATATTCATAGCTGGTGTCGCCCTGCAAATAATAGTTAACCTGGTCGACATATTCTTCCGGATAAACAACCGAATAGCTCTTCATGCCCGTAGCTTCGTCTGTGGTAATTTTTATGAGCAGGCATCTGTTGATGTTGGCGTCGAAATAAATTTCATACCCTTTGGACAATGCCGTAAAATGTGCGGCATCGAGTCCGGCAGCGCCGAGAACTTCCACGGCTTCCGAATAATTGGCACACGGACCGTTGAGCTTCTCGTCTGCAACAAGAGCGGTATTCATTTCTTTAACCGCAGCCTGGTCGCTGGTTATTCTGGCTTTTTCAACCACGTTGGAAATCGCAGGAATCAGTACTGCCGCGAGTATTGCGATAACCGCAATAACTATCACTAATTCTACGACTGTAAAAGCCTTTTTGCTACCATAGAAATAATTGATACTTTTTCTCATATTGTTTTCCTCCAAACTTAATATAAAGAAGAATGTCTGCGCATATCAACTTAATATGCGGCAGTATTTTATATATTTTCTTTCTTTATTTACATATTTTTTGCCGAGGAAGAACGACAAAAGTCCCTTGTTGTCGTTATCCTTGATTAACAGCTTATTATGCCCGGATACCGCGCGGTGAATGATCTGTCCGGTGACCGCTGCCGAAACCGCAATAAGCATGAAAATCATCACTGTATTTACGATAAGATACGCGCTGTAGCTGAAAAAGAATATATCGAGCGGAGCGTTTAAAGCGTAGCGTATATATTCATATACCACTTCGCCGGACATACTCTTCATCGCGCTGACGATAACGTCGCAGTCGGAGCAGTACAGCAGGCAAAGACCGAATATTAAAAACAGGATACTGTGAGCGGCCGCGGCTATAACATACCGTTTTTCAAACCAACGGGCTATTATAACACTGACGGCGGCAAATAATATCAGTTCCAACAGACTGTACCCCCTTCCCGAGACGGAAATGAATTACTAACCGTGAAATGCTTAACGCTTAACGTTTAATGTTTGATGTTTTACATAACAAATAAATATGTATTAAAGACAAACCACAAGGCCTATACCGACCGCCAGAGCCAGTTCGGCAAGCAAAATAACGAAACCCACCGGAGTAGAAATGCGTTTTAACCAAAAAGACTGCTTCACTTCTTTCTTGACCGCTTTTTTAGTATCTTTTTTAGTCTCTTTTTCAGCCATGTTAATTCCTCCATCAAAATTTAATGAGTAACCTATTCATAAAATATGAAATGCAAATTAAGCCGCCATACCATATTTTCTTTAATATCTTATCATTTATGAATATATTTGTCAATAGAAAAGTAAGATTTTTCCTAATATAAATTATATATTTTTTCAACAATAATTATTATTTTCCATATTTCGTGTATGTATCATATAAATCAATAATATTTATTAAAAGCTCCTTTGTTAATTATGACAGATTATGTACAAAATACACTGATTATAGTATTATATACGACTTTTTACGTTTGCGCGGCGGGTGCCGTTAAACTCAATCCCGCTAAAAGCTTTATGCGCGTTATGTATGTTATATACATTATATATATGAAAGCTGTTTTTATTCCCGTATTGCTATTTATACAAAAATTAAAAAGCACGCTTTTACGTGCTTTTTTGGCAGGGATAGCTGGATTCGAACCAGCGTGTGCAGGAGTCAAAGTCCTGTGCCTTAACCGGCTTGGCTATATCCCTTAGTCAACCATGAAATTATACTTTACCAAATGCGTTTTGTCAAGATAAAAAATATTACAACCGATAATTTCCGCCATTTTAATGCTTATGATATTTTGTAAAAGGACATACCGACATACATATCCCGCACACCGCTCCGCGTCCGATGTCGTTGTATTTCTTCATGTTTTCGGAGCAGGCCTTCGCGTCAAAGAAATCCTCACGCTCCATACCCGGGGTGTAAGCCTTACCGGATATGGCTTTCGCCGGGCAGGCTTTCACGCAGGCGTCGCAGGAGCCGCAGAGGTTTTCGTATTTTATACGATTAATTTCAAGCGGCATATCGGTAAGCACGGTCGCAAGGCGGATACCCGGGCCGTATTCGGGATTGATGAGAAGCGCGTTCTTGCCAATAAAACCAAGCCCGGCTCTGACCGCCGCAGTCTTATGCGAAAACACGCCGTCGTATTTTTTGTCCGGGCGCGACTGACTGGCGGCTATCGGAAACGCGTCACAGCCTTTGTCTTCTATAAAACGGCAAACCTCAAGCGCAATTAAATCGAGCTTGGAATTGACCGCTCGGTAATGCTGGAAATACATTATGCTCGGTCTGTCCGCAATCGTTTTTATAATCGCTCCGCTCAGTTTATAAGCAAAGGACACGGCGTAAACCAAATTTTGCGGCACATCCTCCGGCAAGCTGTCGGAAACGTCGGCGAAGCCGCACGCGCAGACGCCGTTTGATTCAAGCAGCGCGGTCAGCTCTTTTTCGTACATTGTTCGATAAAATCAAGCGCGCAGGCGATTATCGCCGCGTGATCTCCCGCGATACGGCCAGCCCCCGAACAGGTAAACGATGCGTCGGAGGGATACGCCGCGGCTTGATTTTCCTTTCTGTATAAATACTGAATGACCTCATTTTCGGAATTCAGCCTTATTCGTCCCGCTTCGATACCGCCCTTTATCTCAAGAACTTCCTTTTTCGCTTTAAAATACGCGGCGTCGGAGGCGTCGTCGCCCGCTTTGGAATATTCCTCGTCCGTGAAAGCGACAAAAACGACGGTCACTATTCGCGTGCGCGGATCGCGGTTGGGTTCGGAAAACGTGCGCAGCTGTTTAATTCCGTTTATTTTAACGCCTGTTTCCTCGAACAGCTCCCGCTTCGCGCCTTCCTCGGCGGTTTCGTTATATTCTAAAAATCCGCCCGGGAGCGCCCATTTACCCATAAACGGATGATTGCCGCGCTTTATCAACAGCGCCGAATTCGTCCTGACACAGTAAAGGAACACATCCACCGTCACAGAGGGGCGTTCCCATTTAGAAGGATCATAGCTTTCAAGAAATTCCCGTTCCGTCAGTCCGTCTTTATTAAGCATAGCGTACTCCCTTTCCGCCGCCTACAGCGGCTTTTTAATTATCTGCGAATTGTGACGCGGATATCCGGCGGGCGTCACAGAGGTCTTTTTAATTATGACAAGAGCGTGCCCGTGACCCGAAAGTTGTAATTTGTAATGCATTATGTCTACCAATTCCCCGCCCAGTGTCTTTATCGCGTTTGCGGCTTCCTGTGCTTCCTCCGCGGCGCTTGAGCCTTTCATGGCTATAAAATATCCGTTCGGCTTCAAATACGGCAAGCACCACTCGCAGAGAACGTTAAGACGTGCCACCCCACGGGACAGCACGGTGTCGTATTTATCCCGGCAGGCTTTATCCAGCGCAAGCTCCTCGGCTCTGCCGTAAAGCACCCCTATGTTGCCGATACCCGTTTCCGACGCGGTTTCCTCTATAAAATCCAGCTTCTTTTTGGTGGCATCAAGACAGGTTACCCGGGTGTCTGAAGCTATCGCCACCGGGATGCCCGGAAAACCGCCGCCGCTTCCCACATCCAGAACGTCACCTTTTATAAGCCCCGTTGACAGCGGGTACAGCGAATCGATAAAATGCAGCTCGGCGGCGTCCGCCGCGCTTTTTATGGAGGTGAGGTTCATCACCTTGTTTTTTTCCTCAAGCTTTTCATATACCGTACGCATTTTTCCGAGCTGCTCCGCCGTGAGCGGTATGGGCGAATATTTACTAATTATGTCAACCATTCCGCCGCCCTCTCTGCGACATATATATAAGCAGTACCGATATATCGGCGGGGGATACCCCGGATATGCGCGACGCCCTCCCGACGGATTCCGGACGCAGCCTTTCAAGCTTCTGCCTTGCCTCTATGCGAAGCCCCGATATTGTTTTATAATCAAGATCGGGCGGGATTTTCTTTTCCTCAAGGCTCTTGAAACGCTCCACCTCCGCCAGCTCCTTTTTAATATAGCCCTCGTATTTTATTTCGGTTTCGGCGCGCTCTGCCGTGCGGCGGTTTATATCGGTTGTACCGTCAAGGGCGTATATATCCCATACGGTTATGAACGGTCGCTTGAGAAGCTCTGCTTTTCTGATTCCGCTTTCGGTTTTTTCATATCCCTTTGATACGAGCAGCGCATTAAGCCCGTCTGACGCCTTGAGCGTTTCGGAATTCAATCTTTTTATTTCATCTGCGAGCGCGCGCTCATCCGTGAGGAATTTTTCATAGACGGTATCGGTCACCAGTCCCAGCGCGTGACCCTTGGGCATAAGTCTTGTGTCGGCGTTATCCTGACGCAGGTACAGGCGGTATTCGCTGC
>JAQVQF010000003.1 GCA_028701715.1 Eubacteriales bacterium
GGGGCTTGCCACATACCGTCTTCTCATGCAGAATATGTCCACGAGGGTACGTCCCGACGGCGGAGCGCTTTCCGCGGTACTGGAAAAATGGGTGTCTCAGATACAGCTTTCCGTTATGAACGAAGCAGGCTTAACCTCCTCCGATCCCGCTTTTCCCGCGCTGGTAGAGGCAAAAATATTGAAGGTGATTAACGGTATGGATGCGATGGTCCACGGCTTCGATTTCGCCAAGGTCATGACCTCATACTGGGAAGGCACAAAAAGCGGGAATCAAGGCTTGAAAGCGAGCGCGCTAAAATGGTTCAGGGGCGAATATACCACCAAGACCGAGGCGTATTCGGAGCTCGGAGTGCGTATAATCATCGACGATGAGACCTGGTTCGACTATATCAAGCTTATGTCCGCGTTTGTCAAGCAGATAGGCTACAGCGGCTTTATCATGCTGGTCGACGAGGGCGTTAACCTTTATAAAATATCCAATTCCATAAATCGTAACAACAATTACGAAAAGCTTCTCGCCATGTTCAACGACACCATGCAGGGTAGGAGCGCGGGACTTGGCATATATATGTGCGGCACTCCGCAGTTTGTGGAAGACAACCGCCGCGGGCTTTTCAGCTACGAGGCGCTTAAAAGCCGTATAGCCTCCACAAGATTTGTGAAGAACGGTATCCGCGACATGCAAAGCCCGCTGATATATCTCGACAGGATAACCGACGAGGAAATTTATGTTTTGCTTCTGAAGGTGCTGGACGTGCACGAAAAGCATTACGGCTATAAAAGCGCGGTCACGGAGGATGACCTTATTGAATTCATGCGCGCGGTTTCACGCCGCGTCGGAGCGGACGAGCTGCTCACCCCGAGGGAGATAATAAGGGATTTTATAGGTATCCTAAACGTGACAAAGCAGAATCCCGATATTTCGTTTACGGCCATGATAACCGGCAATACAGATCTTTTTAAGACAAACAAATCAGGGTATACGGACGACGATACCGACGACAGCGACGGCGACAGCGCGGAGTTTACCTTATGAGCAGCAACGGCGGCGACGTTTTCGACAGATTGTCCCCGTTTATCAAGGAATTCATATACAGAAACAACTGGACCGAGCTGAGAGAAGTGCAGGTGGAAGCCTGCTGGGTAATATTCGACACCGACGCTCATCTGCTGTTGAATACGGGAACCGCGTCCGGCAAGACGGAGGCGGCTTTTCTCCCCGTGCTCACCGAGCTTGAAAACGACCCTCCCGCTTCGGTGGGCGTGCTTTATATCGCGCCCTTGAAGTCGCTTATAAACGACCAGTTTTTAAGACTAAATGACTTGCTTAAAGAAGCGGATATACCCGTCTGGCACTGGCACGGCGATGTTTCGGTAAGCCATAAGCGCAAGCTGTTACGCGAACCGCGCGGAGTGCTGCAAATAACGCCTGAATCCTTTGAAAGCCTGCTTATCAACAAAAACCGCGACCTTGTGCGGCTTTTCGGCGACCTGAGATTTATAATAATCGACGAGGTCCACAGCTTTATGGGCACCGACCGGGGCATACAGGTCATATGCCAGCTTGAAAGGCTTAACCGTTATATACGCACCTCCCCCCGCAGGATAGGGCTATCCGCCACCTTGGGCGATTACACCAAAGCCGAAAGGTGGCTTGCTTCTGGTACGGAAGAAAAGGTTATAACCCCCGTCATTCATGCTGCTTCGCAAAAATTAAGGCTTGCGGTGGAGCATTTTTACGATTCTTCCGACGACAACAAAAACCCCGAAAGCCGTAATCAGGAAAACGAAGAAGAATCCGCCGAGCAGAATAAATCCAGCGCGTACTGGGAATATATCTATGAAAAAACGCTGAATAAAAAGTGTATCATCTTTGCAAATATGCGCGATCAGGCGGAATATTCCATCGCCATGATGCGCCAGATAGCCGAAAACAGAAACACCCCGGACATATATCACGTTCACCACGGAAGCATTTCCTCCGCTCTGCGCGAGTCCGCCGAAAGCGAGATGAAGGAATCGGGCGGACCTGTCGTGATAGGTGCGACGCTTTCACTGGAGATGGGCATAGACATAGGTCAGCTTGAGCGAATAATACAGGTGGACGCGCCGAGCTCGGTTTCAAGCTTTTTGCAGCGTTTGGGGCGTTCGGGCAGGCGTGGAAACGCTTCGGAAATGTGGTTTGTATGTCGGGAGGAAAAGCCCTCCGGATTGCCGCTGCTTCCGCAGCGTGTGCCGTGGAAGCTGATGCAGGACATCGCTGTAATACAGCTTTATATAGAGGAACGCTGGATAGAACAGCCCAAAACCGTAAAATACCCCCTCAGCATGCTTTACCACCAGACCATGAGCGTGCTTGCGGAGCTGGGCGAGGCGTCGCCGGCGCTGCTTGCCAAGCGCGTGCTGGGAATGGCGGCGTTTACGGATATATCGTTCGACGACTACCGCGAGCTTTTACAACATCTTATAAAAATAGATCATATACAGCTCACCGAGGAAGGCACCATGATTATCGGCCTGAGGGGTGAAAAAGTAGTCAATAATTTTAAGTTTTATGCCGTATTCCCGGAGGAGGACGATTATACCGTTATCGCCGAATCAAGCCCTATCGGTAAAATAGAGGTTCCGCCGCCTCCCGGTGAGCGCATGACGCTTGCGGGCAGGTCGTGGGAGGTTATCGACGTCGACATGAAGAGCAAGGTGGTCAACGTGAAGCGCATCAAGGGCAGGATAAAAACCTTCTGGGGCGGCGGCAACCTAAAGATAGACAACAGAATTTTTATGCGTATGCGCGAAATCCTTACAAATCAAAAGGATTACCCATATCTCCAAAAAGGGGCGCAAAGCCGCATGGAGGAGGCCTATTTTCTGGCGCGAAACGCCGGGCTTGACAGATATAACGTGGTTAGCATGGGCGGAAAGAGCGTGTGCATATTCCCGTGGATGGGGAATATCGATTATTACACGGTAATGCTGCTGATAAAAAAGCTCTGCGGCTTTATGCTCAACATAAAAAGCGTGGGAGGACAGCCGCCGTATTTCATCACTTTGAAGCTGGGAAGCGGGAACGCCACCTCCGACGGATTTTTGTCCGAATTCCGGGCGGCGCTGAATCAACCCATCAATCTTGAATATATGCTCAATGACGAGGATGTTTCGGAATTAAAACGACTGTACGAGTATAAAACTCCGAAATACGATGAATTTATACCGTTGAACCTGCTTAAAAAGGCACTTATAACCGATTATATAGACCTTGACAGGATACGCGCGGCGGTCGGTAAATGGACAAGCCGCACTGCGGAGTGACGGAGGATCGAAAGGGCAGCAAATGAGCGAATACTTTGGCAGATTATCGCCTTTCATAAGGGAATATATTTATAAGCACGAATGGGAATCGCTCAACGAGATACAGGAGGAAGCCTGCCGCGTCATCTTCGACACCGACGCCCACCTCATCATCTCGTCCGGTACCGCTTCGGGTAAGACCGAGGCCGCTTTCCTGCCCGCGCTCACCCTGCTTGGGGAGGATATACCCGCCTCCGTCGGCATACTTTATATCGCCCCCATGAAGGCGCTGCTCAACGACCAATTTTGCCGTCTCGACGAGCTGCTTGAGGAAGCGGATATACCCGTATGCTGCTGGCACGGGGATATACTGCAAAGCCGCAAAAATAAAATAATAAGAAACCCTTCCGGTGTGCTGCAGATAACGCCGGAATCGCTCGAAAGCATGCTGTTAAACAGAAACCGCGACCTTGTAAGGATTTTCGGCGACCTGAGGTTTGTGATAATCGACGAAATTCATTCCTTTATGGGTACGGACAGGGGTATTCAAGTGCTGTGCCAGCTTGAAAGGCTGCAAAGGTATATCCGCACGACTCCGCGCAGAATCGGGCTTTCGGCAACGCTGGGCGATTATTCGGCGGCGGAACGCTGGCTTGCCTCCGGCACGGGAAAAGAAGTCATAACGGTCAACGGGACGAATTATCACCGTAAGATACGGCTTTCGGCTGAGCATTTTATCCAACCCGTACTGGAAACGGATATGTCGCCCTTCGAGGATATCGCATGGATATATCTTTATGATAAAAGCTTCGGAAAACGCTGCATAATATTTTCCAACGGCAGGGAAACGGCCGACGCGGTCATAGCGAACATGAAATATATGTCCGCCATTAACGGCGATCCCGATATTTACTATGTCCACCACGGCAGTATATCGGGTCCTTTGAGGGAAGAAGCCGAAAGCGAGATGAAGCAATCGGAAGGACCCGTGGTAATCGGCGCAACCATCACCCTTGAAATGGGTATAGATATCGGCAGCCTTGAGCGTGTCATACAGATAGGTCCTCCCGTTTCGGTGACAAGTCTCGTCCAAAGGCTCGGCAGGTCCGGAAGAAGAGGCAATGTGCCCGAAATGCTGTTTGTGGACTGGGAAAATCCGTCCGACGAAAGGTCTACGCTGCCCAACAAGCTCCCGTGGAGGCTTTTGCAAATAATCGCCATGCTCCAGCTTTATCTTGAGGAACGCTGGATGGAGCCGCCCAAAATATTGAAGTATCCCCTCAGTATGCTTTATCACCAGATAATGTCCAATGTCGCCGAGGCGGGTGAGCTTTCGCCGCAGGCGCTTGCGGAAAAGATACTTTCCATGGAAACATTCCGCCGTGTTAATATTGAAGACTTCAATAATCTTATCATGCATTTATTGGATATAAACCATCTTGAGCTTACGGAGGAAAGAGGAATTATAGTAGGGCTTGAGGGAGAAAAGGTTGTCAACAGCTATAAATTTTTCGCTGTTTTTCCGGAAGAGGAGGAATGGGCGGTGATGGACGGATCTAAAAAAATAGGCACCGTCGAAATTCCCGTACCGCCTTCCAAATATCTCACAATCGCGGGTTATACCTGGATAGTCACAGCGGTGGACAACAACAAACGCCTTATATTTGTGGAAAAAACCAAACGTAAAATACAGCTCCTTTGGTATGGCGACCGTGCGATAGTACATGACAGGATACTCAAGCGCATGAGACAGGTATTGTTTGAGGATACCGAATATCCGTATTTACAGGACGCAGCGAGAGAATGCATAAGAAAAGCCCGCGTCCTTGCGAGAGACAACGGGCTTGACAAAACGAATATAATTGATTTGGGCGGCGGTATGCTCTGCCTTTTCCCATGGTTGGGGCATATTAATTTTAACACGCTGACAAAGATAATCAACAAATATATGGAAAAGGCGGATAACGACGACGATTCCATGATTAAAAAGGTAAGCGGTATAAGACCGCATTTTATCACCTTCAAGACGCAGCTTGGCGGGGAGGAATTTATAGACCGTTTAAAACAGGTCATTAATTCGGACATATCCGCCTATAACGTCGCCGACGAGGGAACCATACGACAGTTTAAAAAGCAATGTGAGTATAAAGAACCGAAATATGACAGGCTCATCACCTCCGACCTTCTCAAAAAGCAGGTCGCCGAGGATTATATCGATATTAATTACCTCAGGGATGAGATTAACAAGTGGCAGTCATTATAAAGACAATTCTTTCTTCCGGAATTCGTCGAGCGCTTTTGTCAGGTCAGCACAGCTCTTTACCGCGGTCATATTTTCCCAATGACGCGGAAAGAGCTTTTTGTATTCATAGCTTTCGAACCGCTCGTCAATCAAAAGCACCGCGCCTCTGTCGCTTTCCGACCGTATAACCCTCCCGGCGGCCTGCAGAACCTTGTTCATACCGGGGTACATATAAGCGTATTTATAACCCATTCCGTTTTTGGCGTCGAAATATTCCCTGATGATATTCGGCTCGGTTCCGAACTGCGGCAGTCCGACACTGATGACAACCGAGCCGATAAGGCGGTTTCCTTTAAGATCTATCCCTTCAGAAAACACGCCGCCGAGCACACAAAAGCCCACAAAGGTTGATTGCGGATTTTCCTTAAACGACGATATGAATTCCTCCCTTTGCTCCTCGGTCATGGCGGGCTGTTGAGAAACCGCGTTAATTCCGGGGAATTCCGTACGGAATGATGTAAAAACGTCGTTCATATACTTGTATGACGGAAAATATATAATATAATTGCCCGTTTTATGCATACAGAAGGTATATATCAGCCCGGTAATCGCGCTTATGCTTTCGGCGCGGTCGCCGTATCTGGTGGAAACGCCGTCGGCGACAAGCACGCGCAGGTTTTCGCTGTCGAAGGGGGAATCGAGAGTTAGCAGCTTGTCCCCTTCCTCGCCGCCGAGAATGTCGCGGAAATATTCGAGCGGCGCAAGCGTGGCGGAAAACAGCACGGCGCTTTTTGCTCTTCTCATGGCTTCATTAAGCAGAAACCACGGATCAAGGCAGAACAGCCGCACCGTTACCTCGCCATGCTCGGCGGTAATATATGTGACATAGCCCGTGTCGTAGAAGCCGAAAATCAAAAGGAAGCGCAGACAATCAAAATACAGCTTTAAAAGAAGGCCGTCGGCGTCGGGCACGGTTGCCTCCTTCATCGTCGCTTCACAGACGGCGACGAAATCGTAAATAAGCTCTGTAAGCTCCGCCGGCTTTTCGGGGCTGACGATAAGTCCGCTTTCTCCGCACCCCTTGCGGTAGGCTATAAACTGCTTGTTAATTTCACCGATCGCCTTGCCGAGCGCCTTGTCCTTGCCCTTGACCAGCTTTTTTACTTGCGAAAACCGGGATTTGCTTAAGGATGCCGAAAACATCTCACGCGAACGATCCACCAGATTATGCGCTTCGTCTATTAAAAATACGTAGTCGCCGCCTCCGTCGCCGAAAAAACGGCGGAGATATACCTGAGGATCAAAAACATAATTATAATCGCAAATAACGCAGTCCGCCCAGAGCGATATATCAAGCGAAAGCTCAAAGGGACATACTCTGTGCTTTTTCGCATATTCCTCCACGACCTCCCGCGTTATACTGTCATGGGTGGTTATAACCTCTAAAACAGCGTCGTTAACCCTGTCGTAATGCCCTTTGGCGTATTCACAGTGGAGTGCGTCGCATATCTTGTTTTCGCAGAAGCATATCTTTTCCTTTGCCGTCAGCGTAATTGTTTTAATTTTCAGCATCGGACGGGCCTTTTCGATGGCGTCCTCCGCGGATTTGCGCGCGACGGTTTTTGCGGTCAGATAGAACAGCTTTGAGGTTTTGCCCTCTCCCATTGCCTTGAGCGCCGGAAAGATTACCGATATGGTTTTACCTATTCCCGTCGGAGCCTGGGCGAAAACCCTGCCGTTACCGCATATCGCCTTGTAAACGTAGCCCGCCAGCGTTCTCTGCCCCTTGCGAAAGGAGGGGAACGGAAAGGTCAGCGCCTTTATCGATTCGTTGCGCAGGCTTTCCCAGCCGAAGACGAAATCCGACCATACCGAATATTTTTCCAAAAGCCCCGTGACAAACACGCCGAGGCTTTCTGCGGTGAATTCTTTATCAAACATTTTATTTTCGCCGTTGTTGAGGTTATGATAAGTCAATCTTATCCATATGATATCGAGATTGTTTTGAACGGCGTAAATATAAGCGTAGCATTCCGCCTGAGCCCAATGAGCCGCACAGGAATCTGCGTTTATTTCATTATTTGAAGCGGTCGCCTTGATTTCCCCGACAAATGTCCTGCCTTCATGAGAAAAAATCTCGTCCGCCCTACCTTCAAGAGTATATGCGGTGTCTTTATATACAATTTCCTCGGTAAGAAAAACCTCTTTCTGGTAATCCTCGTAAAGCTTGCCGTTTGCTCTCTGTATGCTTCGGTGAGCCCTGGCACCTTCTCTCATCCTGTCGGCATCGAAATCCGTACCGCCTATGTCGCCCGAACGGACGACAAATTCGACAAATCGCCGTATCGGGAGCGTTATTTTTTTTATCATAGCCGTGTCGCCGTTCTTTCCTTTATTGAATATAATTGAATATTACTATTGCATTGCGTAAAAAGCCGTGGTATAATACGAACACATGTTCTATTATATACGGGGGATATTGATATGTCAAGCATAATATTACCCAAAGCTCTAAGTCCGGAGGAAAAAATCGTCGCAATGCGCGAGGACGCCAAATTCGAGGTGGCAAGCGATTCGGACGCGGAAAACACGGCTTTGCTCTGCGCCGACGGCATAAAGGGTAAAGCGTCGCCGCCCAAGATACCCAAGCTCTTTTTGGCGAGCGGATGTGTCTTCAACTGCGCGTACTGCGGCTGCAGATGCGGACGGGACAGAAAAGATAATTATTGCAATACCCCGCGCGAGCTTGCCTCGCTGGCGGTGGAAGCCGCCAAAAACAACGGTCACGGTGTTTTTGTGTCCTCGGCGATATATAAAAATGCCGACTATACACAGGAGCTTATCGCCGAATCCGTAAGAATTATGCGCGAGGAGCTTTTATATACAGGCTTTCTCCACGCAAAGGTTATGCCCGGAGCCGACAGCCTGCTTATCGCAAGGACGGGGAAATACGCCGACAGGCTGAGCGTAAACATAGAAGTCGCGCAAAGCAGCGGTTATAATCGCATAGCGAAGCAGAAGAACAAGGATAACATCCTTACCCCGATGAGGGATATTTCCGATCATATACTCGAAGCCAAATATGAAAGGGTAAAATTTGCCACATCCCAAACTACCCAGCTCATGGCGGGCAGCACCGGAGAGGACGACCGCACCATTATGACGCTTTCAAAAGCACTGTACCGTAAATACCGCCTGAAAAGGGTATATTACACGGCATTTCAATATCGTCACGAGGCAAAGGGCTATGAAAACGAAAATCTCACTTATACCGTGACTCCGTACTGGAGAATGGCGAGGCTGTATCAGGCCGACAGGCTGCTCACCCTCTACGGCTTCACGCCGGACGACGTTACGCCCGCCGACGATCCTTTCCTGCGGGAGGATATCGACCCCAAAGCGGCGTGGGCGCTGCGGCATATGGATATGTATCCCGTCGAGGTGAATACCGCCGATTTTGATACGCTCATCCGCGTACCGGGTATAGGAATAACCTATGCCAACCGTATTATCGCGGTAAGGCGTCACTGTGCCGTGACTCATGATATTTTAAGGAAGTTAAATATTCCTCTTAAAAAATGCCGTTATTTTATCACCTGCGGCGGAAGATACGAGGGCGGGGACGCGCTTTTTTCGGAAAATCTGCGCGGTTATCTTACATCTTGCGGAAAACAGCTTTCCATATCGGATTCGCTTTCGGCGGGAGAGCCATCGACCTTAGAATCAAAAATATTATTATAAAATCAAAAAACAATCGAACCGAAAACAAAATTGCAACGACTAAATAATCGAAAGCGGAACGGCAGGGTGATGCGGATGGGTTTTTAATCAAGGACGGCGAACGCACGGAAAAATCGCCGCTCGAAAAGGCAACGGACAACGACAAAAAAGCTTTCGAGACGCTGATGAGGGATTATGTGAAAATCCTTTATAATTATGTTTATACCCGGGTGCCGGACAGCGGGGATATTGAGGACATAATCCAGGAAACCATGCTCGCCGCATGGAAAAGCATAGGCACATACAACGCGTCGTCGTCGTTCAAAACATGGCTTATAGGAATAGCCAACAACAAGATCAACGATTATTACAGACACCGCTATCGAAACAGGACGGAAACTCTCGAAGGTCAGGGTGAAATAACCGACGGATACGATTTTACCGAACATACGGCGGTGAAGAATGACGTCAAACAAGCACTGTCGGTGCTGGACGACGACGAAAAGCATCTTGTGCATCTGATTTTTAACGTGAGGCTTAGCTATTCCGAAATTTCGGAAATCACCGGCATACCGACAGGCACGATAAAGAGCAGAATGTCGGCGATAAAGGAAAAACTAAAAAAACGCCTTGGGGAGGGATATTATGGATAAGTCTGAATGCGGCATAATAATCGATATGCTGCCGAATTATCTTAACCATAACGGTAATCTGTCCGGAGATGAAACCTCCCGCGTGCTGACTCATCTTGCCGTATGCGAAGGCTGCAGGAACGAAGCCGCGTTCCTTTTAACATTGAAAAAGATATCTGCGGCTTTGGCAGCGGATGTACCCGAAAATATTATTAATTCTGTTTTCAATAAAATCGATGAAGCCGCAAACGAGTGCGAGCATGAAGACGTTCTGACCGTCTCCGTGGCGTTTGGGCTCATCAGAGACGCGCTTTATACGGCGCGCAAGGTAGTGAATTTCGCATATCAAAATATATAGGAGGCAATTATGTCAAACGAAATACCAACAAAGGATATAGGAGAGCTTCTCGACGAGGTATCCTCAAAAATACCCAAGCTGATAACCGGTCTGATGGATACGGTCTATTCGGCGGAGTCGGGTAAAAAGATGGGTCAGTCGGTCGGCAGCTTTTACAAGGAATTGCTCGAATCGGGAATTCCTCAGGAGGAAGCGCTGAAAATGGCGCGCGACTATATGCTGTCGATGAAGGATATTACCCAATCTTTTTCAAATCAAAGCAAGTAAAAAAACGAAGACAAGGAGAATAAGAATTGAAAAACGCGTATCATTGGATAAAATTCGTTATCAAGCTTATTTTCCTGCCGCTTATTCTCCCCTTTTTTACGTTATGGGCATACGCAAAATATATGATATACCGACATTCACTTACCAAACATCTTAAACGCAGCGGCATACCGAAGAATGAAGCAAAAGAGCTTTCCAAAGAATTGAATCCCATTCGGATATTTAAAAACTCCGCCGTTTGAATCACGGCGGAGTTTATAATTTCCAATCAACCTTCGTGAGCTGTTTTTCTGCATTCCGGGCAGTAGCCGTATATGTCCAGCTTATGCCCGGCTATCAAATAGTCGGTTTTTTCGGCGAGCGTCTGCTCATAATTGCCGAGAGGGCAGTAGTCGAGAGAAATAATTTTCCGGCAGCCGAGACATATTAGATGGTGTTTGTGCATCGTGCTGTTGAATTCGTACAGGGCGCCGCCTTCGCTTTCGATAGTCAGCTTGGACACAAGATCCTTTTCGCACAGCGTGTCGAGGGTTCTGTAAACTGTAGAAAAGTTTACGTTGATATTCCTGTCGAGCATATCCTTAAAGAGCTGCTCCGCAGATACCGGCTGGTCGCTGCGTTTGAGCATATCAAGTATTTCGGCGCGGTGTTTTGTGTTTTTCAACCCGCGCTTTTTCAATTCCTCGCTTATGTTATCACTCATGATAATGCTCCGCCTTTCTTATCATATAAGATAATGCTCCAAATTTTATACGGTTTTCTTTTTTCTTTTATCATACAGCGAACGCACCGCGTATGCAATGAGGCAGCATATTACGGATAAAATTACTATCACCGCTCCCGAAGCCGCGTTTATTTCGTATGAAATCCACAAACCGCCGAAGCAGAACACATTGCCGAGCAATATGGCGTATATCATGCGTTTTTTAAGGTTTGAGGTTAAAACCGCCGCCGTTGCCGCCGGAGCCGTCAGCAGTGCGAGCACGAGTATAATACCCACCACTCGAATAAGCACAACCACCGTCATAGCTATTAAAATCAACAGCAGATATTCCAGAAACGCTGTTTTAACACCTTTTATATAAGCGAATTCCTCGTCGAAAAGATAAGCTTTCCAGTCGTTAAATAAAATAAAGATGACAAATATCACAATTACCGTAAGCGAGGCCGTGAGATTTAGATCGGCTTTCGTTACGGAAAGTATGCTGCCGAAAAGATACGAGCTTAGATCGGGCGGATAACCCGGCATAAGCGCTATGAAGAGTATGCCCAACGCCATACCGAGCGACCAGAAAAGCCCGATTATGACATCGGAATTGGCTTTGCCTTTTCTTTTTATGAAGCCTATTCCCAGCGCGGCGCATATCGAAAAGATAAACGCTCCGATAATAGGCTCAAAACCTAAAAGATAACCCAGTCCGACACCTCCGTATGAGGTATGCGCAATACCGCCGCTCATCATGACAAGCTTTTTTTCTATAATAATAACGCCTATTATTCCGCATACTATGCTTGCCAGTATACCGGCAAGCACGGCGTTTTGTAAAAAGTGATATTTAAAAAGCGCTTCTATCATTGCCGGTATCCTTTCCCGTGTTCGTTGTGTTCCTTCAACACCCTGTGGGGTACCCCGTGGGCGATAAGGTCAACGGGACAGCCGTAAAGCTGGTTTACGACTTCACGGTTAAGCTCCGGCTCGCCGTGATACACGAGACTGCCGTTAAGACATGCCAGACGGTTTACCTGCGACGATATCGCAAGCAAATCATGGGTTACAAGTATTATCGTCATTTTTTTGTTCAGCTCGGCAAGCAGACCGTAAATGTGTTCCCGCGACGCCGCGTCCACGCTCGCGGTGGGTTCGTCAAGCAAAAGCAGCTTAGGGTTTACCGCCAACGCTCTCGCTATGAGCATCCTCTGGAATTCACCGCCCGAAAGCGCGGATATCTGCCGCCCGGCAAGAGATGCGATACCCACAGTATCGAGTATCTCAAGGGCTTTTTTTCTGTTGTCCTCCGTGTAGCGGTGGAACGGCGACAATCCTTTGTTTAAAAATCCTGTGAGTACCACCTCAAGGACGGAAATCGGAAAAAGCCTGTCCATTGAAGCAAATTGCGGGACATAGCCTATCACACCGCCGCTTTTTCCGGGAGGATGCCCGTAAACGGAAACGCTTCCGGAAGAAACGGGAATAAGACCGAGAATCGCCTTGAGAAGGGTCGATTTTCCGCCTCCGTTGGGTCCGATAATACCCAAATATTCGCCGTCGGATACGTTCAGACAGACGCCCGTTATAGCAGGCGTCTGTCCGTAATATACCGTTAAATTATCAATGCTTATCGCCGGTGTAAAATCCGGCTGAGAAACCGCGTCGGTCATTTCATTGTTTCGGCCATCAGATCGGCCATCCTTTTTAAATTATCTATGTAATCTGCAGCCAAAGGGGCAAGCTTGGTGGTTTTACCCCCGATTTCCTCCGCAAAGGCTTCGGATTGGCTGCTGTCTATTTCGTCCTGATAGAATATGACTTTTATGTTCTCGGCTTTCGCAAGGTCTATCATTTCCTGAAGATGTGTCGCGGTTGCCTCCTTGCCCTCTTCCTCAAGCGCGTACATGGTGAGTCCGTAATCGTCGGCAAGGTAGCCGAAAGCGGGATGATATACTATGAACTTGCGGTTTACCACCCCTTCAAGGGCGGTCGTTATCTGTGTGTCGAGCGTGTCGAGCTGTTCCTTATACAACGCGGCATTGGCGTTATAGGTATCCGGGTTTTCGGGGTCGAGCGTACACATTTCACGTGCTATGACATCAATCATAACCTTCACACGCTTGGGTGAAAGCCAAATATGGGGGTCCCTTTCACCTGAATCAAAGGTTCTTGCCGCATAAAGCGTCTCAACCTCGCTCTGGAGAGATATAACCTTGGTTTTGCTGCCGATATTCGGGATTATATTGGCTTCCTCGGTGGGTACGCCTATCGAAAAATAGAGTGCCGCAGCTTCAAACTGCTCCATCAAGAGGGGTGTCGGCTCATAATTTTCGGGACTGTTTCCGGGCGGCACCAGAGTCACTATTTCGACGTTTTCACCGCAGACTGCTTTGACAAAGGTTGCTTCCGGAACGATTGTAACGGCGATTACGGGCTTGCCCGTTTCCTCGTTATCGTCTTTGCCGCAGGATACGGTAAACAGTAGAGACAGCATAATTATAGCCGAAAGAATGACGCTTGTAAAGCGTTTAATTAATTTTTTTGATAACATGTTAATACCTCCTGTTGTTCTAATGCAAATAATTTGCATTAGCTATTATATATACAGAATATGTGTTTGTCAAGAAAAAAATGAAAAATTTGTTAGGATTTTAAAATATTTATTAAATCGTGTGAAGATACATGTATGGTTAGACTCCGAGGGTGTAAATTTTTTATTTTGGTATTGAAAAAAAATACCTTCTATGCTATACTGTTTTAACTGAAATGCGTAATACGGTCATGCTTACCGGGGAGTCAGCGGTGCCCTGTAGCCTGCAATCCGCTACAGCAGGGGTCAAATGCCGGCATAGGTCTTTTGCTTGTGCGGCCGCGCCCGGACGAGGCTGTTGAGAAATGGGTCTCGTGCGATCGCCGACTGTGAATCATGTCAGGTGAGGAATCAAGCAGCATTAAGCGGAACCGGCGATGTGCCGCGAGTCCGCCTGTTTTGAGGTCGGATCCGGGTTAACGCGCGTAGGCAGAGAACGATGCCGGACGCATGACCGTATTATTTGTTTCAGTAATATTTTTTACGGGGTATGGTCAAATGTACAAGGCGTTATACAGAAAATATCGCCCCTTGACCTTTGACGATATGATAGGTCAGGAACACATACGCGTCGTTTTAAAACGCCAGTGCGAGACGGGGCGTAATTCTCACGCCTATATCTTTTGCGGTACGCGGGGAACGGGTAAAACCACCTCGGCGAAAATTCTTGCAAAGGCGGTCAACTGTCTTTCGCCCTTAAACGGCGAACCCTGCGGTGTCTGTACCGCTTGTCTTGCGATCGAAAGCGGCACGGCGACCGACGTGCTTGAGCTTGACGCCGCTTCCAATAACAGCGTCGACGATATCCGTCAGCTCTGCGACGAGTTGATTTATCCGCCGACCCTTCTTAAAAAGCGCGTGTATATCATCGACGAGGTGCATATGCTTTCGTCCTCCGCTTACAACGCGCTGCTTAAAACGCTTGAGGAACCGCCCGAGCACGTTCTTTTTATTTTAGCGACGACCGAGATTAACAAAATACCTCCGACCGTTCTTTCCAGATGTCAGAGATTTGAATTCAAACGGCTGATGTATGACGACATCGCCCGCCGCCTGCTTTTTGTTTCGGAAAAAGAAGGGCTCCGTCTCACGGACGAGGGCGCTTCCCTTATAGCGAAGCTCGCCGACGGTTCCATGCGCGACGGCTTTTCTCTTTTGGAATCCTGCATAGAAGCCGCCGACGGCGGCTTAATAGACCGTAAAATCGTCACCCGGCAGCTCGGAATAGCAGAAGACAACACCATAAAAAAGCTGTTTGAGGCGGCTGCGGGGAGAAACATAGCTTCCTGCCTTTCGCTTCTTGACGAATACTACAATTCGGCGAAATCCCTTTCCGTACTGCTTGACGATATGCTTATTGCGGTAAGGGATATGCTTTATATAAAACAAGGCGGCAATCCTTCCGCGCTCATTTCCAACCTTGACGGCAAAGAGCTTTTAAAGCTGTCGAAGCTTTTCACCGACGAACAGCTTATTTATTTTGCTTTTGTAACAGAGGAAGCGCGAAATCGTCTTGCGGGATTCGCGGCGAACAAACGCCTTGTGGCGGAACTTGCGCTCATCCGTCTGTGCGACATGCGTTTTTCGGATTCGCCCCAGGCGCTCGCGGCGCGTATCGCAGCTCTTGAAAAAAAGATCGCATTGACACAGAACGTTAAAACAGAGGATATTCCCGCACAGCAGTCGGCGGAAGCCGAAAAAGAGGAAGATGAAAAACAGAGTTCTATAAATGATAACGAAGTAATACCCGTCGATGATACCCCATATGATATGAAGTCGGAGCTTTTAGAGCAGCTTTCAGCTCTCCCCGCCGTGGCAAAGCTGTTGCAAAAGTGCGGTATAACCGCCGCCGGGAACAGACTTTATATAACGGCAAGCGACAGCTTTACCAGAGATATTTTAAAGGGTGAAACCGAAGCGATAAAAAACGCCGCAAAGCTTGCCGGCGGCGGGGAATGCGAAATAATCATAACCGATAAAAAACACGAAATACAAAAAGACGAAAGCCATATAAACGAGATACTGTAAAAAAGCGAGGTAATATTAATGAAAGTAAAACTTCCAAAAGGCATGGGCGGCGGACCGCAGAATATGAATTCTATGATCAAGCAGGCTCAGAAAATGCAGGAGGACATGGAATCCCTCCAATCGGAGCTTGACGAACGCGAATATGCCGTACAGGCGGGCGGCGGGATGGTCACGGTCAATATTTTCGGTACAAAAATAATCAAATCCATAGAAATAAAGCCCGATATCGTCGACCCGGATGATATCGAAACACTTCAGGATATTCTTGTGGCGGCGGTTAACCAAGCGGTAAAGACCGTCGAGGACGCCAACGCGGCTGAAATGCAAAAGGTTACCGGCGGTATGAGTATACCCGGTATGTTTTAATATGACTCCGTCGCTTGAAAAGCTGGCATCGAAGCTCAATTCACTGCCCGGAATAGGCAGAAAATCGGCGTCGCGTCTGGCATATCATATAGTCTCGATGAATCAGGCGGAGGTTGCTGATCTTATCAAGGCTATTTCCGACGCGAAAAGCTCGCTGAAGTTATGCCCGGTATGCCAGAACTACTGCGAGGGTGATATTTGCCCCGTATGCTCGTCTTCGGGACGGGACCGGTCTGTCATATGCATAGTCGAGGACCCCAAATCCGTAACGGCGATAGAGGAGCTTCACGAATTCAAGGGGCTGTACCATGTGCTCCACGGAGTCATTTCCCCCATGGACGGGGTGACCCCTGAGCAGCTTAAAATAAAAGAACTGCTGTCACGCATAAACAGCTCCGACGGCGGCGCAAAGGAAGTCATCGTTGCGACGAATCCCTCCGTGGAGGGCGAAGCGACGGGAATGTATCTTTCGCGCCTTCTCAAGCCCTTCGGCGTGAAGGTGACGCGGCTCGCATACGGACTTCCCGTAGGAGCGACGCTGGAATACGCGGACGCAGTGACGCTTTCCAAAGCGTTTGAGGGAAGAACCGAAGTTTGACAAATGGAAAATTGAAAGTGGAAAATTGAAAATTTTCAGTACAAAACCGTGCCGGTTTTGGTTTAATTTTTATTGTATCAAAAATATAAAGGTATAATTGTAGGGGCGACGCCCACGCTTGCGTGGGCAGATTATCCGCCCGCCACATAACGGTATGATGTCGATAAATATATTCGAATTACGGTTGATTGCGAAAACATCATATAAAACAATTATAAAGGGTAATAAAGAACGCGGGCGGATGGTATCCGCCCCTACGGACAAAATAAACGTCCCGGAGAATAGCCTCAAGTAAGATAATTTCCATATAGAAATACGGTTTCTATTTCCCGTGTTTGTAAAATTTTTACCGAAGCATTTTAAGATAAAAAAGCAGATACCATGACTGCGAAGCAGACAATCTCTGCTTTATTTTTTACATAAAATCAATCTTTTTATTGAAGGCGTGAAACCTTTTACGCTTCAAAATCGTATTAAGAAATGGAGGACGCGGAAGCGGTATGGAGTACAGCGAGGAATTGTTTACATATCTCGTCGAAAAATACGGCAGCATGGTGTACAGGATATGTTACGTGCGCCTTCACAACCCCCATGACGCAGAGGATGTGTGTCAGGAAGCATACGAAAAGCTTTTTATTTATCTTTCAAAGCCCGGGTATTTTAAAAGCGAGGAGCATATTCGCTCGTGGCTTGCCGCCGTGGCATCGAATGCCGGCGTTTCCAAGCTCCGCGAAGCCTACAACCGCAAGCGGGCGGACCTTGATGACGAAATACCGTTTACGGAGAGCGAATATGAAAAAAAAGAGCTGCTCGATTGCGTTATGCGTCTCGACGTTAAATATTCCACCGTTATTTATTTGTTCTATTATGAACGCTTCACCGTCGATGAGATAGCAAAGGCACTCGGCACCGTGCCCTCCACCATAAAAACACGCCTCAAACGGGGGCGTGAAGCTCTTAAAACCATGCTGGAAACGGAGATCTGAATATGAGATTTAAAGACGAAGAATTCGAAAAAGAACTGGAAATGAATATATCCGTCTTTGATAAAATTACCCTTTCGGATGAAAAAAAGCGGGAAATCGCAGCGAATATTTTAAATTCGCAACACACCCCCCGCAATAAAAAGGTCCCGTTTTACGCCACTTCTTCATTTAAACGCACCGTTTCCGCCGCGGCCTGTTTTTTAATCGCCTTGACGGCAGCCATGGCTTTCGTTCTGCCCGGCGGATTAAACACGAAAGAAGCGGTTGAAAAAGACTATTCCGCATATTTGAACGGTGACATAAATTCACTTACGGATTCTACAGTTATAACAAACGACAGCACTGTTTCGTCGGACATAAACGATAATATAGGTTCTTCTTCCGAGTATAAAGAAGAACAATCGATGTGCGAAGAAATTTCCGAAGAATACTGCGATAAAAGCGAAGAAGAAAATGTCCCGGAATGCAATGAGGACTATACCGCGTCGGATACGCTTTATGCCGTGGAAATTAACGATAACCATTCATACAGCATATTCGCCTCGGTTTGCGGCATTTTTTCGGATTCGCTGCCCCTTAACATTTATCCGTATAACCGCGTTGAAGTATATGTGGCCTCAAGCGGTATGCCGGCGGGAAACGTCACGGTATACGGACTTGACGCCGGCGGAAATAAAATCGCCGAGGCGCGAACCGACATAAACGGTAACGCTTATCTGTACGGCGGATTGTTTGAAGCAGGCGGCGCGGTGATAGTGACCGCAAACGCCTGCGGAATCGACGCGTCGGTGAAAAACGGAAAAGCGGAAATCGAAACGAAAACAAATGTTACCAAGCCGAGCAGCGCGAATATTATGTTCATATTTGATACCTCCGTATATATGGAGGATGAACTCGATTATTTTAAATCCCGTCTTAACGGAATAATTGACGGTGTTGCCTCCGATACCGATACGGAAATAAAGTTTTCCGTGAATTTTTGCTATAACGACGGTGAATTAATGATAAGTTCCAATTCTTTTACGTCCGATAATTCCGAAACCGTCTCGATACTCAGAAGCTCGCAAATTATCGGAAGCGCTCCCGAAGCCATCGATAAAATTCTTATAAACGCTGTCTGCGGGCATGAATGGGACGACGACGCGACAAAAATATGCGTGCTTATCCTCGGGAACCCGATAAATATAGAAAGCGATGCATGTGCGAGCATTAAAATTGCCGTGGAAGAAGCGCAGAAATTAGGCGTGCGTATCATCCCGGTGGTACCAAACGATACGAACACTGCAGAAAGCTGCTTTTACCGATCGCTGGCGGCGGCAACGGGCGGCACGACGGCTTTTATTACAGAAAACCTTACGAACGAAAGCGGCTCAACCGGCGACACGCTGAAAGCGGAGGAACTTGACTCATTGCTTATACGCGTCATATCGTCATATTTAAAGCGGGATACCGACGGGGATGTCAATTAGTCAGAGCTATCCAAAGATTCAATATACCGGCGAACACCAGCCATACTATATAGGGCGCCTGAAGATAAGCGGCAAGAGGTTTTGCTCTGTAGAAGGTGTAGGTCATGGCGATAACCAATGCCAAAAGCAGTAAGAGCCACAGAAAAGCGGCAAAATACCAGCCCTCTACAAAAAATATTATCGGCCACAGGAAATTAACCGCAAGCTGGAGAGCGTAAAGGCATATTCCGGTTTCGCGGAAGGGCGAATGAGCGCACCATACCAGCCCCGCGCCTATCCCCATAAGAATATACAGAACAGTCCATATTATGGGGAATATATATCCGGGTGGGGCGAAGGGCGGCTTGGTCATGGCGGCGTAATCAGCCATGGCGCCGCTTGAAATCAATCCGGCGACAAGACCTGTCGCAAGGGATATAAAAACGAAAACTATAATCGCTCTGATCTGTCTTTTCAAAGTAAAACACCTCATCCAATTGTATGAGGTGTTTTTTGATTTTATTTGCTTTTTATCCATTCTTCCCTTGATATATTCCAGACGCATTCGTCAAGAGCCGTGCCGTCGTACCGCGTGAAGGTTCCGGTTTCGTTTTTAATATGCTTCAGACCGCATTTTTCAATTACCCGCTTTGAGCGGCTGTTGAAAGGGAAATGCTTTATAACCACGTTTTTGGTTTCCGCAGCAGAAAACACCTCGTTTATCACGGCCTTCACCGCTTCGGTCATAAGCCCTCTCCCCCAATAGTCGTGGTTCATGACATAGCCTATCATTACGCTTTTATTTGCGTCGTCGTTATATACGCCCGCCGCGCCGATAACCTTGTTGTTTTCCTTGAAAACAAGGGCGTTTTCCTGCGGATTTGCGCTGAACCTTTCGAGTATCTCCAACGCTTCCTCAAGGCTTTCGTGAGGTTTCCACCCCGCGTTGGGTCCGACATCGGGCTGCGCGGCGTATTCATAAAAATCATTAAGATCATTTATATTAAAGGGACGGATAAAAAGACGTTCGGTTTCAATGATCATATGTCATATCCCTTCATTATTGTACGCCGTTCATTTTTATTTCTGCGATTCTGCCGACCTCGCGGAAGCCCGTTTTAAGATAAACATGGTTCGAAACCGGGTTTGCGGCGTCGGCGAACAAATTCGGGATAAAGCCTTCCGCGATTATTCTTTCGCATCCCTGTTTTACCATGCTCAGACCGTAGCCCTTCGAGCGGTATTCCGGTGCGATATATACCATGCCTATACGGCAATAACCCTCGCTTTTTCTGCCGCAGTACAGCATACCGACGGTTTTACCGTCGGCTTCGAACACATACGAATCCGGTGAGCTTACCCGTTTTTCCGCAAGCAGCCTTATTTCCTCGTCGCTTGCGGGATTTCCGAAGCAGTCGGTCTGAAAACCTCTGATAAAGCCGACAAGCGTATCGGTATCTCTCACTTCCGCCACGCGGAAGGTTTCCGCTGCGCGGAGAGTACCCGAAACTTTTATAGATGTCGGCTTATCCATAACATACGCCACCAGCCCGGTACAGCTTTCCTGCTTCAGAGGATTGAAAACGCCCTTAACCCTTTCCGCTTGGTTTTCTTTTACCATGAAATAGGGCACCTTGCCCCTGAAGGTCTGCTTGAGGCAGAACGCGAGACAATCGAAATCCTTTTGAGAAATATCGTCATCCGTCCAGACCACCGCAGGAAAATTTTCGTTGGTACGGCATATCACAAAGGATTTGCAATCGCTTTTGAGTATCTCGGCGCCCTCGCGCGCGTACCACATAACGTCGAACAGAAGTCTGTCCTTTAAAAATTCGGGCGAAGCGAATATATAATCGTCGTGCTTTATATCAAACATTTTTAGTTGCTCCCTTCATACCGATATACATGAAATGCTCGGAATAAGACATATAATTTTCATTCTCGCACAGAAGTTTTGAAATATCAATCCATTCTTTAACGGCTTGCTCCGATTGGGCGTTGATTTTATCCTCACAGGGCGATATAATACCCTCCTGTCCGAAAAGATGAAGCTTTTTTAATCCGAATTGTTCAAAAAATGGTTGTATATCCTGCATTCGTGCGAAATAAGCCATGGTAAATGCAAGACCGGAGAAATCCTCGTCACGCGCCACTTGCCGCATATATTTGCGTTCGGTCGGATCTATCGTCATTATGTCTATTCCTTCCTTCATGTAATATATAACACCCGCGAAGGAGGATATAAAGGAGGCATACAGAATACCGCCGTCCCTGAGACAGTTAAGACAAGCGGACACCGCCGTTTTGCGGTCATTCTTCTCAAGCAGATGATAAAGCGGGCCCATTAAAAGCACATGGTCGAATTTTTCAGCTATATTTTTATCTATATATCTGGCGTCGCCTTGACGGGCGGTTATTCTTATACCCTTTTCTTCCGCTTTTTTTAATGCAAAATCCACGTTTGACTGCGATAAATCAACAAGGGTAACATCACAGCCCTTTGACGCTAAATAAAGCGAATACCTGCCGGGTCCTCCGCCCATGTCGAGCACTGTGTCGCCCGATTTGATATATCTGTCAAGATATGAGCGCGTTATTTCAAATTCGGCTGTGTGGTTTTGCAGCCTTTCCCATTCGACCTCCGGACAGGAATCATAGAATTTCTTTACGGTTTCAACATCGTTTTCCATAGTAAACCCTCCTGTAAAAATAAAAGCGGCACGGATTATATCCGCGCCGCCGATAATCTGATTATAGTTTAATCAGGGTACGGCAACGCGACCGCAGGGCATTCCTGAGGTTTTCGCATTATTAATTCTGTTTATAAATCGTTGCATCGCCGTTTCTCCTTGAAAAATTTTTATGATTATATCATTGCCGTAAAGATTTGTCAATACTTTTTTAATTATTATTTTATTATTTCCGGTTCGGGGTAGCTTACACCCTTTGTATCCACAACCATTTTTACTATGGTAAGATTATCAACAAGCTTACCTGTCGTTGTATTGTAATACCTTATTTTTTCGATTTCCTCGCAGACATCGAAGCCGTCTATAACCTTGCCGAAGGAGGCATATTTCGTATCAAGCCCCGTATTATCATCCAGCATTATAAAAAATTGGCTTCCGGCTGTATCATAACCGGGAGCTCTCGCCATTGAAAGCACGCCGGCGGTATGTTTCAGGTTGTTTTCAAAGCCGTTGATGGTAAATTCGCCGGCTATGGTATAGCCCGGGCCGCCCGATCCTGTTCCGTTGGGGTCGCCGCCCTGAATGAC
Source organism: Eubacteriales bacterium (assembly GCA_028701715.1). Taxonomy (GTDB): domain Bacteria; phylum Bacillota; class Clostridia; order Oscillospirales; family CAG-382; genus UBA1206. The sequence continues at coordinate 22,510 of JAQVQF010000003.1, forward strand.
AAAGCCCGGCAGCATGCGGTGGATGGTATTGTTGTCGTAAAAGCCTTTTTTGATAAGGGATATAAAATTGTTGACCGTGTTGGGAGCTGTTTCGGGGTAAAGCTCAACCACTATCACGCCGTAATCCTTGACATATATGGCGGCGACGGGGTTTGAGGTTTCGTAGTTTTCCAAGGTTGTTTCATTCCCTTCAATATTAAAATTTATGCCTTTTAAATCTTCACTGTAGCTGTTTTCCGCGCTTTCTGTTTTACTGGCTTCATCCTTTTCCCCGGCACAGGAAAACAGCGTAAGGCAGAAAACCGCCGTGAGTATGACAGATATAAGCTTCTTCATTTTTATAACCGTGCCTTTCTGAAAATAATTTATATTGATGTTATTATATCATTATATTTTATTATTGTCAATCTCAACAAATAGATGAAACTTTTTTACGTCTCAAAGCGTTATCCTATATGAAGGAGATTTTAATAATGAAAAGAACAGTATGCATTTTATTAGCATCCGCATTCACCGCGCTGTCACTCGTTTCCTGCATGGAAACAGGACAAGCAAATAAAGCGGAAGACGTTTCCGCCGTGCAGTCAGCGGCTGATACTTTAAACAAATTAACAAGCGCCGAAAATGAATTTAAAACATGTGCCGGCGAACCGGTTGGGTCCGATAACGGAACAACAGAAGATGACGGATTATTCCAACCCGGAATGCCGGAGGAAGAATCGCCTATTGAAAGCGAATGTTCGGATGAAAGCTCCGCGTCCTTCGAAAATCCGGATAACAGCTATATAAGCTATCCGTCACAGCGTATCCGTACGGGATATTACGAACAAGGGACCAGGATTATAGTTATTAGCAGCGCAGATGAGCTTGAAGCGTTCTTTAATGACACGGATATCGGCGGAAACATTAAATTATACGAAGTCGCCGGTAAATATGATGCGGAATATTTTAAGACCAATATTCTTATAATGGTGTTGATTAAGGAAAACAGCGGCTCCATACAGCATCAGGTAATCGGTATAGATGAAACAGGGCATATACTGATTAACAGAGTTATTCCCGAAACAGGTACATGTGATATGGCGGGATGGAATATTCTTATTGAGGTACCGAATTCACATCCTGCAATATCCGCAGGTATCGGCTTTACTCTTATGTTTCAAAATGAGGTTGAGTTTTTCGGAATTCACCGGTAAAGCCAATTTATCACAGATCAGATACAGGAAAAAATACCGCGTTATAGATTTTTCGTAAAAATAACCGAATATAAATAATAATAAACGCCGGGGACATAACTCCGGCGTTTATTTTTGTTTATTGTTACTCGAAATAATAATATACGTTATATTCTATGGGGTAGCTTTTTCCGGTGATGGAAGTGATACAGATACTCACGTATGACCAATAATCGTTGTAGGAGTTTTGAAAATAAATATATATATTTATAACCGTCATACAGCACTGTTTCGGTATTATAATTTCTCATGTTTTTTACACTAAATGTACAATCGCATTCCTCCGGTATAATAATACAGAATAAGCCTCTTGTGGCATTTTCGGCCTGTGTAAATGTGTCTTTATCATTTTTATTGTAGATTGTTGTCACTACTTGATCATCGTAAATGGAAATGTTGTTTTTATCAGGGACATAACGCACCATAGCATAAGGTATGGTTTTGGTCGCAAAATCCGACAGCTTAATGTTTCCGTCGGTCAAAGCGTTCAGATAAATGGCGGAACCGCTGTAGGCGTTGCCTTCATCGTCCTTGGCGGTGTTTATACCGATAAGCCTACCGTGCAGATCAAAGGTCGGTCCGCCGGAAAACCCCGGCTCCATCACCATGACGGATTTTATGCAATAATAACCCAGCTCCTTATTATATGCGGTAAATACGCCGGAACAGACCTCATATTCATCGTCCGGAATACCTAAGCAAAAGATTGCAGACGTATCCGCTTCGCTTATTTTCTGTATCGGAGTAAGGTAATCGTTCGTTATACGGTTTATTTTCAACACAGCGAGATCCGTGTCCTTATCGAAGCCGCAAATATATTCCGCTTTATATACGCTGCCGTCACTGAGCTTTACCCTTATATCGGATTCGCCCGCTATTACATGCAGACAGGTGGCTATTTTACCGTCGGCAGAAATAATCACACCCGTACCACCGATAAAAGCTTCTCCCTTTGAGTTATATACATCTATATGTACCGTACAGCGGACAAAATCCTCAAAAATCGCCGTAGCGTTATAATTAATACGTTTCCAGAGAGCTGTATAAACGCAGCTGTCCGCAGTATAGTCATAGGTTTTGTCCCAACCTAAGAAATTATAATTATCCCGGGTTAATACGGGTTCTTTAAAGCCTTCGGTATACAAAAAAGTCTGTGTAAGCATAACCCCGTTGGTCACGCTTCCTCCGTCGGGGTTAAAGGTAAATGTATATGTACGTTCGTTCCATTTTGCTTCGATTATAAATTCGGGTAAAATATAGTCCGGCTCGCTCCATCCCGCAAAAACATAGCCGGTGAGTATGGGGTCGGAAGGATAATTAATGTTTTCCTCATCATATATAAATGTCTGTGGGGAGGGAATATTATCGGTGAAAAGCCCGCCCGCCGCGCTAAAGGACACGGTATAGGTATTGGGCGTCCATAATGCCGTGACAATTTGCGTGTCCGATTCATAATCGAGCGTATCGCTCCACATATTAAAGGTATAGCCGGTTTTTACGGGATCGGCAGGATATAAAACCTCGTCATCACCGAATACAACGGTTTGCGTAAGCGGTGTGTTATCCGCTGCCTCACCTTCCGCAAGGTCAAAGGTTACGGCATATGTGCGCGCTTCCCATAATGCAAACAGCGTAAAATCGGAAGAAGAATAGTTGGGCTCGCTCCATCCCGTAAAGATATAGCCTATGCGTGAAGGATCGGGCGGGTATATTATGGCCGTCTCATCATAAGTAAATGTCAGGGGCGTCGGTGCATCGTTAGAAAAGCTTCCGCCCGCCGCGTCGAATGAAACCGTATATTCATTGGCGATCCATATCGCGGTGACAATGGTATCTGCTTTTACCGAGTCGCCTTCGGATACGCTCCATCCGCCGAAAGTATAACCCAGGCGTTCGGTTTCAGGCTGAGGCAGAGAAGTATCGTTTGACCATTTTATCGGCTCTTCAAAGCTTTCGGCAACCATTCCTCCGGCGAAATCGTATGTTAGAATGTATTCCTTGGTGCAGGAACATAAAATAAATACTGCGGCGATTAATAAAACAAAGCAGAAAATAAGTCTTTTCATGACATAAACTCCTATCATCTGTCATTTTATACTAATATTTCATAAACATAGTGACAAAACAGAAAATATGTGATATAATAGAGGCATGGACGGTGAGAAAAATGCCAAAGACATATCAAATCAATGAAGAACAGAAAAAAGAAATCGACGAACTG
>JAQVQF010000131.1 GCA_028701715.1 Eubacteriales bacterium
CATTATCTGCGCGTGGGTCAATCCTTTTATGGAGTGGACTATCTCACGTTGAACCTCCTCGGGCAGCGACGACGAAAGCCCCTGGATATACATTTCCTTGGTGTCCTCGCCCATCGGCTCTATAAACAGCTGATGCCTTTCCTTGTCGGCGAAACGCACCACCTTATCCTCTATGGACGGGCAGTAACGCGGTCCCGTTCCTTTTATCACCCCGCCGAAAAGAGGCGAGCGGTGGAGATTTTTTCTTATAATGTCATGCGTTTTTTCGTTTGTATAGGTTATATAGCAGCTTCTTGTATTTTTACCGTATTCGTCTGTCGTAAACAGAACGGGAAGCTCGTCGCCCTTCTGTTCCTCCATCTCGTCGTAATCGAGGCTGTCCGCGTGGACGCGGGAGGGCGTGCCCGTTTTAAAGCGTACGATAGTTACGCCGTTATCGATAAGATTCCGGGTAAGCTTTGAAGCGGGCAAAGTATTGTCGGGTCCCGACTGATACGAGGCTTCGCCGACTATTGTTTTTCCGCCGAGCGTTGTGCCCGTGGCGACAATAACGGCCTTCGCCTCATAAAATATGCCGAAAGCGGTTTTCGCGCCGGTTATTATACCGTCTTCGACACATATTTCGGTAACTTCCGCTTGAATAAGCAAAAGCTTGGGGGTATTTTCAAGGACTTTCTTCATATAATTACGGTATCTTACGCGGTCGGCCTGCATACGCAGCGAATGCACGGCGGGGCCTTTGGATTCGTTTAACATCCTCGACTGGAGCATAACCGCGTCCGCGGCCTTCCCCATCTCGCCGCCGAGAGCGTTAATTTCATATACCAGATGTCCCTTACCGGTGCCGCCGATCGAGGGATTGCAGGGCATATTTCCGACAAGGTCCATATTCATGGTAAACACGGCGGTTTTCATGCCCAGCCGCGCGGAGGCGAGCGCGGCCTCTATTCCGGCGTGTCCCGCGCCCACAACGAGTACATCGAATTTAAGCTCATTCATATTTGTTGATTTTTCCTTTTTGTTCGGGGGTTATTTTCCTACGCAGAAATGCGAAAATATATTGTTTACGACTTCCTCTGTTACTTCCCTGCCGTCAAGCTCGCCGAGAGCGGCGACGGCGCTTTCTATATCCATTCCGGCTATGTCCTGAGTGAAGGTGTCGAGAGCGGCAATGGCGGAGCTTACTCCGTTTCTGGCTCTTTTCAACGCTCCGAACTGACGGGCGGATATTATCACCGTGCCGTCGTCGCCGCGTTCGGCCTCGCTGCAAAGCTTCGCAATGATTTCTTCAAGCCGCGCTTTGCCTTCTCCGGTCTTTGCGGAAAAAGCGATTTCATTTTCAAAAATACCGCCGAAAACGGCATTGTTTACATCGGTTTTATTATATAGAGCGACTGTTACGGCTTCTTTTCCGGCATCCTTGATTAGCTTTATGACCTTTTCGTCACCGCCGGTAAGTCGGCTTTCCAGCACCAGTATGATTATTTCGGCGTTTTTAACCGCCTCCGCCGAACGCTCGATACCCATTTTCTCTATCATATCGCCGCCTTCCCTTATCCCTGCGGTGTCGGAAAGGTTCAGCACGATGCTCCCGACCGTTATCTTTTCGGTAATAACATCGCGTGTCGTGCCTTCGATATCCGTGACAATGGCTCGTTCGCTGCCCGAAAGAAAGTTTAAAAGCGAGGATTTGCCGGTGTTCGGCCTGCCGGCGATAACCGCCGAAACGCCCTCGCTTATCGCCTTACCGTATTTACGGCTTTCGTAAAGCGCGTCAAGCTCCTTTAATATGCCGGATAATGTTTTTTTCATTTCGTCAACCGGTATATCGGTCATATCCTCGTCGGGATAATCGATAAATGCGTATACCGAAGAAAGGAGATATGTCAGTTTTGAATATATATCGCTTATTTTACGGCTGAGCGACCCTTCAAGCTGAAGAAGGGATATGCCGAGATGCTTTTCCGACGCCGCGTCGATGATACCGGCGCCGGCTTCGGCTTCCGAAAGCGTGAGCTTACCGTTTATAAAGGCGCGTTTCGTAAATTCACCGGGTCCCGCGGGTCCGGCTCCCGCCGCGAAAACCGCCGTAAGCAGCTTACGCGTCACCAAAAGCCCGCCGTGACAGCACAGCTCAACGGTATCCTCGCCCGTAAAGGACGACGGCGTCTTATATACAATTGCCATACCGTCGTCAAAAGCAATGCCGTCTTCATTAAACCTGCCGTATACAGCTGTATTGGGCTTGTATGAGGAAAGACTTTTTCCGGAAACGGGAATAAATACACGCGACGCCACGCCGAACGCGTCCTCGCCGCTAATCCTTATCATCGCCACGCCGCCCTTCCCTTTCGGGGTGGAAACCGCGGCGACCGTTCTTCCGTCCATTATTAAGCCCTTTCCTTTCGATTTTATCGTTTAAAAAGCATTTTCAAATATCCTTGAAGGGGAAGCATCCCGCTTTATTCAATTCCCCGAAGCCCTGCTGTCTCAGCGCCTCATAGACCGCTACGGCAACGGAGTTGGCAAGGTTAAGGGAGCGTATCTCGCCGAACATGGGTATCCTGACGCAGTCGTTTTCATTTTCCGCAAGCAGGCTTTCCGGCAGTCCCTTCGTTTCCTTGCCGAAGAACAAATAGCAATTTTCGGGGTAATATGCTTCCGTATAGCACTTTTCGGCCTTTGTGGTGAAATAACGGCATACCGCAAGAGGATTTTCATCTTTGAAATGCTCAAGATTTTCGTAATATTTAATGTCAAGATATTTCCAGTAATCAAGCCCGGCCCGTTTTAGATTTCTGTCGGATACTTCAAAGCCCAGGGGCTTTATCAGATGAAGCGCGGTATGCGTCGCCACGCAGGTACGCGCGATATTACCGGTATTCTGAGGTATTTCGGGTTCAAGCAATACAACATTGACTGACGCCATATGACACCCGTCTTTCGTTATTAAATCCAAAGGTATAATTAAGGCTTATTAAAACGCGTTCGGAGTTTTTCAATATGCTCTGATTGTATCACATTTTTACCCGCTTTTCAATTATTTTTACAAAAAGGGGTGTATTTTTTTTATAGAATATGTTATCATGATATAAGTTATATTTAATAATAATTATTTATATGGAAAGCGGGCGCAGGCATGTCGATTATCACCAAAATCATAGGAACATACAGCGAAAGACAGATAAAAAAAATCGAACCGATTGTTGATAAAATAGAATCCCTTGCCGATAAATACAAGGCGATGACAGATGCCGAGCTGCAGGCTCAAACGCCGATACTTAAAAAGCGTCTTGCCGACGGCGAAACCAAGGATGACATACTTCCGGACGCCTTTGCCGTTGTAAGAGAGGTCGCCGACCGTGTGCTCGGCACCAGACACTACCGTGTCCAGCTCATAGGCGGAATTGTACTGCATCAGGGACGTATAGCCGAAATGAAAACCGGCGAAGGAAAAACCCAGGTCGCCACCCTGCCCGCATATCTCAACGCTCTCGACGAAAAGGGCGTGCATATAGTCACGGTCAACGACTATCTTGCCAAGCGCGACAGCGAATGGATGGGTAAGCTTTACGGCTTCCTCGGTCTTTCCGTGGGGCTTATTATCCACGGAATGGACAAAGAGCTGAAGAAAGCCGCCTATGCCGCCGACATAACCTATGGCACCAACAACGAAATGGGCTTCGATTATCTGCGCGACAATATGGCGATATATAAAGAGAGAGTGGCGCAGCGCGGGCATATTTTCGCCATAGTCGACGAGGTGGACTCCATTCTCATAGACGAAGCGAGGACTCCTCTCATCATTTCCGGAGCCGGGGATAAATCCGATCCTCTTTATGAAAAAACCAACGAGCTGGTAAGACGCCTGAGCTGCTTCCGCATGAAGGAAATCGACGCCAAGGAAGACCATGACGACATAGAAGCCGATTATATTGTGGATGAAAAAGCCAAAACCGCGGTGCTTACCAAAAACGGCATTGCGAAAGCGGAGCGCTTTTTCGATGTGGAAAACCTCGGCGACGCCGAAAACCAGGAATACATGCACTATATAAACAACGCCATCCGCGCCTACGGTGTTATGCAGAGGGACGACGATTATGTCATAAAGGACGGGCAGGTGCTTATAGTCGATTCGTTCACCGGGCGTATCATGTACGGCAGACGTTATTCCAACGGGCTTCATCAGGCGCTTGAGGCAAAGGAAGGCGTTAAGATAGAACGCGAAAATAAAACTCAGGCTACGATCACCTTCCAGAATTATTTCCGTCTTTACGCCAAGCTTTCCGGCATGACCGGTACGGCCTTGACGGAGGAGGACGAATTCCGCGAAATATATAACCTCGACGTTGTTGAAATACCCACCAACCGCCCCATGGTACGCAAGGACCATACCGATGTGGTGTTTAAAACCGTCAACGGGAAATTCAATCATATTCTTGAGCAGGTCAAGGAATGCCATGTCAAGAATCAACCCGTGCTTGTCGGCACCGTGTCCGTCGAAAAGTCGGAAATACTTTCTGCTATTCTTACCAAAAACGGTATAAAGCATAATGTGCTCAACGCAAAATACCATGACAAGGAAGCGGAAATAATCGCTCAGGCGGGCAAGGTCGGCGCGGTCACCATTTCCACAAACATGGCGGGGCGCGGCACGGATATAAAGTTAGGCGGCAACGCCGAATTCATGGCGAAGTCGAAGCTGCGTTCCGAAGGTTACGAGGAATGGCAGATAACCGAAGCCACCGGTTACGCATATACGGAAGACGCGGAAATATTGGGTTTCAGAAGCCATTACAGGGAGCTTGTCAGGCGGTTTGAAGATGAAATCGCTCCGGAAGCCGAAAAGGTAAAGAAAGCGGGCGGGCTTTTCATTATCGGCACCGAACGGCACGAAAGCCGCCGTATCGACAATCAGCTGCGCGGGCGTTCCGGACGTCAGGGAGACCCCGGCGAAAGCCGCTTTTACCTATCCATGCAGGACGATCTTATGAGGCTTTTCGGTTCCGACAAAATACTCGGTGTGGTATCCGCGCTCGGGCTTGACGAAAACCAACCCATAAACGCGAAAATACTTGCCAACTCCATAGAATCCGCTCAAAAAAGGCTTGAATCCGCCAACTTTGACAAACGCAGACGCGTCATCGAATACGACGATGTCATGAACCAGCAGAGGGAGCTTGTCTATGCCCAGAGACGAGATGTGCTTGACGGCAAGGACCTCAAGAACACCATATGGAAAATGGTGGAAGGCTATATAAACGGGGCCGTTGAGGAATACTGCTCTTCCGATATTCCCGACGAATGGAATTTCGACGGGTTGAGAAGCTATTTCTTGGGAATTCTCTGCGGCAAGAACGACTTTGTATATACCGCGGACGATTTGAATTCGTTAAACGCCGAATCCATAAACAATATGCTTAATGACAGAGCAAAAGACAGATACGCCGCCCAGGAGCAGATCTTTACACCCGAACGCTTCCGCGAAATAGAGCGTATAGTCCTGCTTGAAAACGTCGACCGCAAATGGGTCGACCATATCGACGCCATGGACGACCTTGAAACCGGAGTCGGGCTTAATGCTTATGCTCAGCGCAACCCCGTGTCCATGTATAAAATCGAAAGCTCGCAGATGTTCGACGACATGATCGCAAACATTAGAAACGACACGGTCAGAATGCTGCTTACCGTCGCTCCGAGAAAGCCTATGGAAAGAAAACAGATTATGACCGCCGCCAATGACATGACGGTGGGCGGGGGCGATAAACGAATTAAGATGACGGTTGTAAAAAAGAAAAAGGTGGGGCCTAACGATCCCTGTCCCTGCGGCAGCGGATTAAAATATAAAAAATGCTGCATGGCAAAGGATACGGCGTTAGAAAAATAAAATTACAGCTTTTATTTTCTAACAACATATTTTACGTTTCGACAGTTGTTTAAAGCCGGCAGGAAAGGAATGATTATACGGATGGGCTTCGGCATCTGCTCTTTAGGTTACCTGATGATTATATTCGATTCTATAGGCGGCGGTTTAATCGGCTGGCCTCTGCTTGCCTACGGATTTTGGAAATTGTCCTCGGTTAATAAAAGCTTCAAAACGGCTTCCGTATTGTCTATCCTTGCTTTGGAATATTCTGTCGTAAATTTTCTTGTGATTTGTGAATTTATTTCCGATGAAAAAATGTTCTACAGAGTAAGCTATGCCGCTTATCTTGCAATTATGGCGGCTCTGCATTATGCGTTTATGATGGCGATACGCCAGACGGCACAAAAGGGCGGTTCCGCAAAGCTTGCCAACGGCGCCGCAAGCCGTCTGTATATGACAGAGGTTTTTTATTTCTGGGCATTGATTATTATATTCCTCCCTTCGCTCAACACAGGCACGCTCAGTATGCTGCTTATATTATTCAGATACTGTGTGGGCTTTATAAACCTTCTGTTCCTTTATACCTGCTACGCTCAGATAACCACCGCCTCGCAGATGGAAAAGGAAATAA
>JAQVQF010000132.1 GCA_028701715.1 Eubacteriales bacterium
AGAGCTTACGTCTAATGCTTCTGCTCTTAATCGTTCGATTTCTTTTTCGGTATAGCGATGCTTCAGCTGCGCTTCAATCAAAGCGTTGTTTATCGACGCAATTTCCGCGTCGAGCTTTTCAACGTCGCTGCTTCTGGTGAAAATTCCGACCTTCTTTTGCGACGATCCGCCGGTATAAGAACCGCCGGCGTTTATTATCTGACCGTCAATGGTAACAATTTTGACGGTATATCCGCTCTTCTTTGCCATCACGGAGGCTTTTTCTATATCCTCTGCGATAACCGTTCTGCCCAGCAGGTCATCGGCGATGCCTTTGTATTCGGCTTCGCAGCTTATGAGATCTGAAGCTATCCCGATAAAACCGGGACAGTCCTTTATTTTCGAAACATCATATCTTCGGCCCTTTACGGTATCGAGAGGCAACACGGTTATACGACCGCCGCCGGTGGTTTTAAGGTAATTAAGCGCCGCCTTGGCGTCGGCTTCCGTGCCGGATACGATAAATTGCACTGAAGCGCCGAGAGCGGTCTCTATCGCCACCACATATTCGCCCTCCGTGGAAAGGAGAGACGCCACTGTGCCTCTTATATCTATGGGTTTGCCCGAAGTTTTTATCCTGCCTTCGGCAGCCTGACGCATGACGGTTTTTACCGAATCGGAATAGCCTTCAAACAATCTTTCAAGCCTTAGCAGAGCGCCGCGCTGTTCTTCGGCCGCCGCCGCTTTCACTTTTAATGAGGATACGTTTTTTTCGCCCGCCGAACGCTCCTCTTCCAGCTTTTTCACTTTTGAATGAATATCGTTAATGGTGTTTTTTATCTGCGATATTTCCGCTTGCTTTGTTCTTTCTTCGCTTCCGAGCTTATCTTTTTCCTCCCTCAAGCCCGATAGTCTTGCCCTGCTCTGCTCGAGCTGCACGCCGAACGAGTCGCCGCTTTTATCAGCTGCCGTTATAAGCGTTCTGCAGGATACGGCTTCCGTCATAACGATCGAAAGCTTTTCCGCCGCTTCCACGGCCGCCGCGACGGCATTTTCTTTCCTTTGTATGACCGAAACGCCGGGCGCGAGTATAGCATCGCGTTCGGCTGTCAGCATGTCGCTCTCGGCTTTTAATCTTTCGGCACAGGACACGGTGCCCGCAAGCTCCCTTTCGCAGGAAGCTATTTGTTCTTCAATAAGCGTTTTTCTTCCGGTGACAAGCTCGGATTCGCGTCTTCCGCTTTCGATTTTTTCCGTGTAATGCCCGGCATCGTTTTCAAAGACGGAATTCTGCCTCACAAGCTCCGCTGAAAGCGACGCCGTTTCGGCGGCTTTGTTGTCGAGCTCGGATTTGCGGCGCATCAGAGCATAGCCCTGATTGGTAAATTCCTCGTCTTCCTTTTCGATAGAGCCAAGCTCGTCGGACGCGAGTTCAAGCTCAAGCTTGGACGAAGCGAGCGTTCTTTCTCCGCCGTCAAGGCTTTCTCGCAGAGCGTCGGTTTTCTCAAGCCATATGGTTATCTCAAGCTCTTTCTTTTCTTGCGCTAAAATTAAATATTTTTTCGCGTTTTCGGCTTCTTTGTAAAGCGGCTCGACACGGCTTTCCACCTCGGCAAGTATGTCGTTTACTCTTTCAAGATTCTGGTCCGTGTCGCGCAGTCTTCTTTCGGCTTCCTGCTTTTTAAAACGGAATTTGCTGATTCCGGCGGCTTCCTCAAATATGCTCCGCCTTTCGTCGCCCTTTACCGACAGCACCTCCGCTATTTTGCCCTGACCTATGACGGAATAACCCTCGCGCCCTATTCCGGTATCGTAAAAAAGCTCGTATACATCCTTGAGACGCACCTGCTTTTTATTTATATAATATTCGCTCTCGCCCGAGCGGTAGTATTTTCTGGTGATGACAAATTCTTCCGTATCTGAAAGACGTGTCTTGGGCATTACGCCGGGTATATCTTTATCGGCGGTATTTTCATCCGAGCCATTTTCCGTTATTCCCGAAAAATTATCCGCGGCGTGCTCCGCCGAGGTATCGAGATATATGGAAACCGCGGCGTAATTGGCGGCGGGTCGTTTATCCGTACCGTTGAATATAACGTCTTCCATTTTGCTGCCGCGCAGCGATTTTGCCGACATTTCGCCCAGCACCCAGCGTATGGCGTCGCTGATATTGCTTTTTCCGCTTCCGTTAGGACCGATTACCGCCGTTATGCCGCCGTCAAAGGTCATTTTGGTTCTTTCGATGAAAGATTTGAAGCCCTGCATCTCAATAGCTTTGAGTCTCAAAGTAAATAATTATTCCTTTCCCGTAAATTACGATATTTGCGCCGTTTTCAACGCAGGTGAGTATTTTTGCTTAAATATAAGCTTTCACCGCAGGTGAAATTCGCGGTGTTCAACCGCGGAAGGCACAAGCTCGCTGTCCGAAAGACTTGCTTTCAAACATATATATTCACGTTGTATTTTTCAATTCCGTCTTCTTCGGAGAACCTGATTTTTATCTTATAAAGCTGCTCTAATCTGCTCCTGTTAATCCCCTTCTGACCGATGCATTTGGAAAGCTCGCCTTTGGGAATCCTGACGGTAATCCCGTTTTTTTCCGGATTAACGCCGTCCAACAATTCTTTTATCAGTCCGAAATATATTTCACCCTCCGCAAGCTCGCCTATCGCCGGATGATTGGCGCCGTACGGAGCGCAGGCAAGGTTTTCCGACGAATGAAGCCCGATTCGAAGAATTTCCACCTTATGCTTTATAAATACCCTTGCGCAGGCGGCGGCGCGGGTTACGGCTTCCTCTGTCGTAAGCGGAATGTATTCGCCCGATTTTACCATATCGTAAAGCGGAGTGTTTTCAAACACAACCAAGGGATATATTCTGCAGGTGTCGGCGCCGCAGGATACGATATCCTCCGCGGTTTTTATTTCACTGTCCGAGGTCGAAAGCGGTAATCCCACCATCATCTGTCCGCCCAGCTCGAAGCCGTTTTTCTTAATTATCGCGCAGGCTCGTTTTGCGGTGTCCGCATCATGCCCGCGACGCGCTGCCTCAAGCACTCTGTTATCGGTGGACTGTATGCCCAGCTCCACCGCCGTGACACCGTGGGATTTCAATATATCGCAAATATGTTGGTTTACATAATCAGGTCTTGTGGAGCACCTTATTCCTTTGACAAAGCCGCCGATATGGGAAGAGGCGCATTCGAGAAGCCTTATCATCCTATCTTCGCCTATTCCGGTAAAGCTGCCGCCGAAAAAGGCGATCTCCGCTTCGCCGCTCTTCAAGGTCGAAAGCCCCCGCTCTATTGCGTCATTTACGCGAAAAAGCTCGTCGTTTATGTCGGGTTCCGTGCGTAAAACGCCGGTTATCCTGGTCTGGGAACAGAAAATGCAGCTGTTATGACAGCCGAGATGCGGTATAAACACCGCGATATTGCTATGCCTTTTCATCTTCGCCGAAAAGCACAAGCGCTTTCTTTGCCGCCTGCTGTTCCGCTTCTCGTTTGGATTTTCCCGTTCCTGTGCCGAGAACATTGGAATTCAATCTCGCTTCGATGGTGAACCGCCTGTCATGGGGCGGTCCCTCCTCGCCGATAAGTACATATTCGAGAATTTCCTCAGGTGTTTCCTGCGCCAGTCTCTGGAGACGGGATTTATAATCCTCCGTTCCCTTTTTCATGGATATTTGCGCTGCCTCGGTTATCCACGGGAGTACGAATTCACGAGCTTTTTCAATACCTCCGTCAAGATAAACCGCGGCAATAAGCGCCTCAAACGCATCGGAAAGTATGGATTTTCTTTTTCTGCCGTCGGTAGCCTCCTCACCGCGGCCGAGCAGAATATAATCGCCGAGCTTTATATTCCTGGCAAAAAGGGCAAGGGTGTTTTCACACACCACCGCCGCGCGTATCTTGGTGAGGTCGCCTTCGTCGAATGAACGGTAATTTTTATAAATATAGTCCGACACGATTACGGAAAGGACGGAATCACCCAAAAACTCAAGCCGTTCGTTGGAGGGTATCGAACCGTCGGCGGTACGGTTTTCATTGCAATAAGAGGAATGGGTAAGGGCGTTTAAGAGCAACGCTTTGTCGGAAAAAGCATAACCAATACATTTTTCAAGCTCCCGGTGGTCCTTTACCCTGTATGAATCGCTCATTGTCCGTTCTCCTTTTCTTCCTCCGCTTCCGTTATTCCTTCCGATATCTTTTCGATAAGCCCGCTGAGGTGATAATCGCGCGCTTGCCTTATAGTTGACATAATACTTTTTGGCTCTGCGGAACCGTGGCTCTTTATGACAGGCTTGGACAAGCCGAGAAATGGCGCCCCGCCGTATTCCCTGTGATCTATACGCTTTTTGAAATCCGCCATGGAATCCTTGATAAGGATAGCCGATAAGCCCGTGATAAGATTTTTTTTGTATATTTTTTTAAGGTTTTTCAATAAGAATTGTCCCATGCCCTCTATAAGCTTGAGAGCGATATTCCCCGTAAAGCCGTCGCATACGACAACGTCGCAAAAATTTGCGGTAAGATCCCGCGCTTCGCAGTTGCCGATAAAATTCAGGTTGCTGTTTTTCAGTATCGCATAAGCGTCCCGGTACAACTGTGTGCCCTTGGTTTCCTCCGTGCCGTTATTCAAAAGCGCAACACGGGGATTGGGTATGCCCATAACACATTGGCAGTAGAGATTGCCCATTTGAGCGAACTGAACGAGAATTTCCGGTGTTACGTCGATATTGGCGCCCGAATCCACTATAATAAAGGGATTTTCAAAATTCACTATCGCGCCGAGAGCGGAACGGCGTATGCCCTTATGTCTTCTGACAAAAAGCGTTGCCGCCGTGAAAAGCGCGCCGGTATTGCCGGAGCTTATCATGGCGTCGCCCTTACCCTCCCGCAGCAGATCGCACGCCACGGCAACGGATGAATCGCGTTTTTCCTTCTGCACCACGGAAGCATGGTCGGTCATTTCCACCCAGGTTTGGGTATGGACAACCTCTATATTTATGCCCGAGGTGTTAAGATTTTTCAATATCGGGTCTATTTGATTTTTATCGCCGACAAAGATAAGATCCACCTTATATTCACGGGCGCCCTCGACGGCGCCCATTACCATTGAGTAGGGAGCGTTATCCCCTCCCATGGCGTCAACTATTATTCTGGTTTTCAATTCTTTCCTCACTCCAGCCGCAGCCCGAGCTGCAGTAAACGGTATTTTTATGCTTTTTCTTCAGCAGCATTGCGCCGCATACCGGACATTTTTCATCGAGAGGCATATCCCAGCAGGAAAAATCACAGTTGGGATAATCCGTACAGGAATAAAATATCCTTTTTGTTTTGCTCTGCTTCATCACGATGCTTTTTCCGCATTTTGGGCAGGCAACGCCGGTATCCTTGGTATACGGGCGGGTGGATTTACATTCGGGATAATTACGGCAGGCGTAAAACGGGCCGTATGTTCCCTTGCGCAGCGTCATTTCACCGCCGCATTTGGGACATTTTTCCGGACATATGACCTCGGCGGTCTCTTTTTCGCCGTCCTTTTTGTTTTCGGCGGTATTCAGCTTTTTTGTATTTTTACAGCTCGGATAATTGGGGCAGGCGGCGAATTTGCCGTATCGTCCTTCCTTAACCACCATACGCGAACCGCATTTTTCACATATTATATCGGTTTCTATCACCGGTTTTTCGTATTTTACTTTATCGAGCGCTTTATCGGCATATTCAAGCTGCTTTTCAAAATCCTTATAAAAGTCATCTAAAACCTTAAGCCGTGTCAGGCAGCCTTCCTCCACCTTGTCGAGATCGGCCTCCATATTGGCGGTAAAATCGTAATCGATTATTTTAGGGAAGCATTCCTTCATCAATCCGGTGGTTATCCGCCCAAGCTCGGTGGGTTCAAGGAATTTACCGTTTCTCTGCACATATCCGCGCGCGGTGATGGTGGAAATCGTGGGCGTATAGGTCGAAGGACGGCCTATTCCCTTTTCCTCAAGCATTTTAATAAGCGAACCTTCCGTAAATCGGGAAGGAGGCTGGGTAAATTTCTGTTCGGAGGTTATCGTTTTCTTTTCAAGCTTTTCTCCCGTGTTCAGCTGCGGAAGCTTCACGCTGCGCTCGTCGTCCGAATCTTCTTCGATTTCACCGTAAACCGCCATGAAGCCCATGAATTTAACAGTGCGGCCGGACGCTTTGAACACATAGCCGCCGGCATTTATATCCACATTCACGGTGTCATATTCGGCCGCTTTCATTTGGCTGGCAATAAAGCGTTCCCAGATTAGCTTATATAAACGGTATGAATCGGCGGAAAGCTTGCCTTTCACCGAATCCGGAACGATTGAAGGTTCGGAAGGCCTAATTGCCTCGTGCGCGTCCTGCGCTTCTTTTTTCGCTTTATATACATTGGGTGTTTCGGGATAATATTTTTCCCCGTAGGTTTCGAATATAAATTGCTTTGCCGCGTCTTTCGCCTCGTCCGAAACTCTCACCGAA
>JAQVQF010000133.1 GCA_028701715.1 Eubacteriales bacterium
CGGCACGGTGGACGACCCGACCAACGAGGACTACACGCCGGTCGCCGTCGCGGGAGCGGACCAGGTCGTGGGCTCGGGGATGCCCATCAACCTGTCCAGTGCGGGGTCGAAGGAGTACCTGGGCGCGATCTACGGATATCACTGGACGCAGGTCTCGGGCCCCACGGCCACGCATGCGGGAGCAGACCTTTGCGACGATCCCGACCATTGCCGGGGCTTTACCAAAACGAAAATTACGGATAATGTCGTGCTTTCCGCCGTTTCGGATACGAAAGGCAGGGTAATTCGTTATAACGGACAGGTTATTGATCCCATTGCTCATATTTCGTCATCCGTTAAAACAGAAAGCGCCGAATATGTATTCGGAATATCCGTGCCTTATCTCGTATCGGTTGAAACGCCCGACGAAAGCGATATGACCGGATTTTACGGTAAAAAAGAATTTTCAAAAAACGAATTCGCCGATATACTGACCTCAAACGGATATACGGTAAGCAATACCGAAAATCATGCGGGTTGGATAAGCTATATTGCTTATACCGCCGGGGGACGCGTGAAAACGGCTTATATCTGCGGCAATGAAATCAGCGGAACCAAGCTTATGACAATGTTTTCGCTTCAATCGGCGAATATAACCGTCAGCACGGGTGAAAACGGGTTTGTCTTCACCACCGAGGGAATAGGTCACGGCGTCGGGCTGAGCATATACGGCGCGTGGGTCATGGCGGAGGAGGGAAAAACCTCAAGCGAAATAATCGTTCATTATTTTAGCGGCGTTTATATTTCATATAATTGAATATTCCCCTGTAATGAGGGTAAAATATAAGCAACACTTATTACAGGGGGATTTTTCGTTATGGAAGAGAAAAAGAACGAGACTGCGAAACGATTTAAACGATTTATGCCGAAAAACAAAAAGACGCGTGTGGCGGGTGCGGTATATATAGCTCTCGCAATATGCGTGGTCACCGTCATGGTGCTTTCGATATATTCCATAAACACCGAATTCGGGGATTTATCGGAGGACCTGAACATCAGTATTCCGGATGTGTCGACGCCGGATAACAGCGAGCCCGAAGACACCTCCGACATTCCCACGGAAAAGGAGGAAAGCGGGATACCCGCAAACACCGAACCGACGTATGTTTTGCCTGCGGAGGGCAACATTATCAAGGGGTATTCGGTAACCGCGCTTGTTTATTCGACAACCATGAAGGATTACAGAACCCATTCCGGCGTCGATATCGCGGGCGATATCGGCAGCTCGGTAAAATGCTACGCGGACGGTTATGTCACCTCGGTGAGGGAGGATCCCTTTATGGGACAAACAATCGAGATAGCCCACGGCTACGGACTTAAGTCGGTATATCAGAATTTGTCAAACGAGCTGCCCGAAAACGTGTTTGTGGGCGCCGAAATCAAAGCGGGTGATATTATCGGGGCGATAGGAGACACCGCCGTTATCGAAGCGGGCGATGAGCCGCATCTCCACTTTGAGCTGCTGCTGGACGGTGTGACGATAGACTGCGAAAAGGAGCTGAAAGCGTTAACACAAACCAATTAGCAAAGGATTGTACGGCAGCTTGACACAGGAAAAACCCGGGCGGCGTAAGCTACCCGGGTTTTTGGTGGATGTTAAGGAACTCGAATCCCTGACCGCTCGCACGTCAAGCGAGAGCTCTACCAGCTGAGCTAAACATCCGTATTTCTTTGGCGGAAATCATTATAGCACGGCGGTTTGGGTTTGTCAACATTAAAATAAGCTTTATTATTTTAATCTTTTATTTTTAGTTTTTGTTTTCTTTCCCTTCGTCCGCTTTTCCGTACCGCAGCTTGTAGCCGTTGAAGAAAGCCTTGGCGATAATGATGCCCGTATCGTCGGTGACCGTCACCTCGTAAAAGCAGGTATGCCTGCCGTCCTTGATACGGCAAGCCTCGGCGGTAAGGATTTTTCCCTTGGGCTGGGCAAGGAAGGATATACTTGAGGAAAGCGTCATTGTATAAGGTTCGTCGAGTCCGTTTGAGGCTACGGCAAAAGCGAAATCGCAAAGCGTAAACACCATTCCGCCCATAACGCCGCCCATGGCGTTTTGATGGTTGCGTATTATTGTGGTTTTACAGACCGAATGGCCATCGGACGCTTCCACAGGCTCTATTCCGGCGCATTCTGTGGCAAAAAGATCGTCCGCAAAGCGTTTTTTAATATCGTCTAAATACATTTTTAAATCCTCCGGAAGCAGTATACATATATTTTTGATAAATTTCAATATAAAATTGATAAATGTGTTGACTTTTTTAATATTTATGATAAAATATTATCGGTATTATTCTGTAATTCATAAATTTAGAAAGGATTTATAACATGAAAAAATTATTTACCGTTATTCTGGCTCTCGCGCTTGTCTTTTCATGCTTTGCGGTTTTCGCTCTCACGTCCGCTGCCGAGGGTGAAGACGAAATCACAGTCGTAGACCTTACATTCGAATCCGCGGTCGCGGGCGAATGCGTAGAATTTCTAAGGGGCGGCGCTGCCGACAATTCCGTGCTTTATAACGGCGAAACCCTTGCGGGCTCGTCTCTTTCCGATCACGATACACTGGGTATCGTCCTTATACAAAACACCAGATGCACCGAAGCGGGGGTGTATCCTTTGTATTCCTACATACTCGAGCTTTCTGAAAAAGCCGATATCACAGAAATTAAAATAGCGACATATGAATATTATAACGCCATGATAGGACTTCCCAAAGACAACAAAGTGGCTGTGGAATATTCCGATAACGGAACCGATTTCACCTTCGCGGGCGATTATACAATCGACGGCGAAGCTGAAGCGAGCGAAACCGCCGCCAATGAATATGTACTGGACCTCGGAAAAACCATAACCGGCACTTACATTAAGCTTACCTTTGCTTTCGGTGATTCGCCCCATACCACAGACGGAAAAATAATATGGGAATGGCACGGCTTTACCGAACTGGGCGTTACGGCCGAACCCGCCTCCGGTGCGATTGATTTAAGCGAAGATGAAAGCTCCGTCGCGGTCGATGAATCTTCCGAAGAACCCGCAAGCTCCGCCGCTGAGGTATCCGATGAAACATCCGATGAAGCATCCGTACAGACCTCGGCTGAAACCTCGGAGGAAACACCCAAAACGGGAGACAGCGGAATTGTCGCTCTCGCGGTTATAGCCGTCATTGCTCTTGCCGGCGTCGCGGTCATAAAGAGAAAATAATTAAGCATTAATTTAATAAAACAACCGGGCGGCACGGCTGTATGCTTTGCCGTCCGGTAATTTTTGTGTTTGAAGAAAAACAGGAAAAAGAAAGCATAAACAAATATTTTTAAAAGTATTGACTTTTTTTGAATATATGTTAATATAAGCTAAGAAAAATTTGAAAAGGAGACAAAAATGAAAAAAATACTTACAGCTGTCCTATCCGTCGCTCTTATTTTTACCTGCTTTGCCGTTTCCGCTTTCACGGCTTCCGCCGAAGACGAACCCGACGCGTATCTTTGGCTCAAGGGCGTTTATAACAGCGCCGAAGACAACATTCAACCTTCTATAACTTTTATAATTGACGCAAGCACCTTTACCGGAACAGAATATACCGTTTTCTGTAACGCACGCTTTGACGAAGGCTCTTCGGGAACCGTTTATGTCAATCAGTATTCCTATTCCGATTATGACGCTGCCGTTGATTCCGACTGGACCTATCTCTTAAACTTTAAGGATTTCGCTCTCTGCGGCGAAGCCACCCTCGGTCAGTGGCAGTCTTTCAGTTTCACCTGGAATCCTTCCCAGAACGACCGCAGCGTCGCCGGTGAAGGCTGTGCCGCAATAACAATGGGTATCGGCTTTTATTTGGCAACAGGCGGAATTGCGGTTTCCGAATTTGGCATAAAGGACGCCGATGATAACGTTGTGTGGTCGTATAATTTTGAAGACGGTCTCGATGTCGCCAATGAAATGATTGCCAGATATGATTTCCCCGGTGACGAGGATGTCAACTGGGGGCTGGTGGGAGCCGAAATCACCGACGGATCGATAATTGAAACCTCCGAGGACCCCGTTGAAAGCTCTGCCGAAATTTCCGTTGAAACTTCCGTTGAAACTTCGGAAGAAACCTCCGAAGACGATACGCCTGAAACCGGCGACACCGGAATTATCGCTCTCGCGATCATATCCGTTATATCCCTTGCCGGAGCGGTTATTGTTAAAAGAAAATAATCTTTAACCTTATTTGTACAGCATATCATTAGATATAGCATATCATCAGATAAAGATAGCGGTACGGTGTTACCGTGCCGTTTTTCTGTTGTTCAAATTAGCCCAAATATAAACAAAAACTTTTTTTATTTTCAATTTATGAGATTTTACTAAAGTGTTGACAAATATATATGTGAGTGTTATAATTCCTAATAGTTATAGATTCATTAACCAAAAGAAGAAAGGATATATCATGAAAAAAGTACTTATTGTTTTACTTTCTCTGACCGTGTTTTTCTCCTGCTTTGCGGCGTTTTTCATTAACGCTTCGGCGGAAGCTGACGACTACCTTGATTTAAGACCCGTTATTGACGGCAACGCCCAATATTCGGCAGACGGAGCAACGGTGGAAGTCAAGACCAACGGAACGGCTGTTATTACCCTTACGGCCACCTCCGCTACTGTCGTAATGACATATAAAAACAGCGGAGCCATCTATCAGGAAGCATATGTGAATGTTGAAACAGCCGGATACGTTAAATATTTCTACGAACTCAGCTCCGCCGCTATGACCCTTGACATCCACGCGCATTATGACCGCGGCAACAAGGATAATGCCGACCTTTATCTTTCCGGGATGAAGAGCAGCCCGACCTATTTTGAGCTGAGCGGCGATAACTACGGCGTATGGGATATGTATCAGTATCTTTCTGAAAGATCCGGTTATCTGCCCGCGGACAACATTATTAAGTTCTCCGACATTACCTATACCATCGGCGGCGCGGTCGGCGATACTTTCACCCTTTACTATTACGAGCTCGCAGATGATTATGACGAGGATTTCGGTACCGTCATACCCGACGAGGGCACCATCGATTTAAGCGAGGAGGAAAGCTCTGAGGAATCCTCAATCGAAGCTTCCGAGACCTCAACCGAACCCGATGACGAAGGTTATGATTTCATGTCCACCGCAGTCAACGTTCAAATCAACGAAGCGGTCGGCGGTGAAACCGTTCGTATATTTACCACAAACGAAGCTCTTGCTGCAAGCGACACAAAGTGGTCCGTTAACGTACTTCTTAAAAAAGTCGGCGATAATCTTTACGAGGTTGTAAGCGTTGCGGCAGGCGATGGAAACATATATGCCGGAACCCTCGGCACAGACGAAATTCTTCTTGCCGTGCATTCGTCCTCCAGCAACCCCGAAGATATAGGAACCTATCAGAACGTATACGGCAAGCTTGCGGCGTTGGCTCTTGAGGCAGGCGATAAGCTCACTATCGTGGGAATTGACGGCGGAACGATCACCGTTCTTGAAACCTACAGCGAGTCCGAAGAAGAATCCTCCGTCGTTTCAGCCGAAGCATCAGATGACGCTTCAGACGAAACCTCCAACGGAACGCCTATCACCGGGGACACCGGAATTATCGCTCTCGCGGTCATTTCCGTTATCGCTCTCGCCGGCGTTGTTGTTATAAAGAAAAGATAAAAATATCAAGCAAGCAAATAAAAGCGGCACGTTGTAACCAACGCGCCGCTTTTTTCTTTCCGCGGAGATATTATTTATATATCAATTGATATTTCTCATTTTATCCTTATACATTTCCGCTTTGCCTTCCTTTGCGAAATAATTGCCGTAGAATATACGATTGCAAGCGGTTATTTTATCGGTAAGAGCATATGCTCGGTCTATGAGCGACTTCATATAAGCCTCGTCGCAGTTTGCGTCCGCCCATATAATTTTGTTAAGATTATAAAAAAGTATATGATCGGTCATAAAAACCCCGTAAGCTCTTGAATACAGCACGCTTTCTTCGGTTAAAAAAGCCGAATGCCCAAAATACAGGTTACCGTACAGATTTATTCCCAAAAGGTCGCATACGGTCGGTACAATATCGGCGGTGCAGGTGAATTTCGAAATTACCCGGTGTTCCACACCCGGGCACCTTATCATAAACGGAACGGTGTATAGCGAGGTGTCGGAGGTGTTCTTCACATATTTGGAAAGCCCCTGATAAAAGGTGTTGTGGTCGCCGAAGAGCGCGATAATTGTGCTGTCAAGGAGGTCATTTTCCTCAAGATAATCATATATTTCCCCTAACGCTTTATCAAATTCCATAACCGCGGCGCAGTAGTATATAAAAGTATCATAATCAGTATCCCCGTTTGGGGACAATGCCGCTCCCGCCGCCGCCAGAGCATCATAATAACCCTCCTCGTACAGATTTTCACGGTAGGCATAAAC
>JAQVQF010000134.1 GCA_028701715.1 Eubacteriales bacterium
GCTTGACTATATTGTAAAGCCTGTGGACGAAGAACGGTTGGTTCGTACAATACAGCATATCACAAAAAGTGCGGTATTCCGCTCTGATTGCTTTGACAAGGATTTTCATATTGTAAACAATGGATTAAAGACAGGCTACACCTTTATCGGCTGGAATACCAAAGCAGACGGTACAGGTACTGATTATGTCAAGGACGACATATTAACATTTACAGAAGATGTTACTCTTTACGCACTCTGGAGTGAGGACCGCATCGTAACCGGAACAGAAACAGACGGCGTGACTTCAGCTCCGATAACGCTTGATGACGCAAGCGCCATTGGAAATGTTATTTCAGATCTCGGAAATATTGAAATTACAGCTCCCGGTTCTGTTTTTAACGATATTATTGGGGATGATGTAAACAGCTCCCTGCGGCTCTCACAAAACGGCACAAATGAGGATACATTGAACGAGGTCATTGAAAAAATCGGTGATGAAAATGCGGTAGTCGTCAGCTTTGAGCTTTCACTTGAAAAGATTTTTTCAGACGGAACAGTAGAAAAGATTCACAACTTCACAGGAAATCTCAAAGTGACGGTGACGCTGACGGCAGAACAAATAGCCCAAATATCTTCTATTACCAATCCGAAGTTATATTGGTACAATCCGGTAACCGATAGTCTAACCGATATGAACGCAGAATTTGATCTTGAATCAGGCACGGCGACCTTCTATACCGATCACTTCAGCACTTTTGTTATATCAGATGCCGTTAAAGAAGCAGATGATAAAATTCCGCAGACCGGGGACAATATGCCTTATGCTGCTCTGCTTGGTGCTTTCATATCCGCCCTTGCAGCCCTGACATTGCTTTATCCGAAGAAAAAGAGCAGAATGTCATAATAAATTAAAAGAACAGAAGTGCAATTCTGAATTTATTGGAATTGCACTTTTGTTTTATAAAATAGAGATAGATTACCTATATAAAGAATGACGAATATTCGGGTATATCCCGACTTCGGCAAATATAAAACGGAATTCAAATTCGTATGACATATGATTCTTTATTTTGGTAAAATGTTAAAATAAATATATTTTTCTATTTACATTTATAACAATAAATGATATAGTAAATATATATTATTGTAATTATAAGGAGGTAATATTATGTTTTGTCCGAAATGCGGTACACAGCTTCCCGACAGTGCCAAATTCTGTAATGTGTGCGGTAATCAGTTGGGCGGCGCGCCGACCGTTCAGCAGCAATATGCTCCCGTTCAACCTAAACCGGCTGCTCCGTTCAAGCTTCCGACTCTTGCCGAAAGGTTTGTGCTGGCGTTCTCATTTGCCATGTTTATCTTGATGTTTTTAGGCTGGTTCAGAATTTCCGGTTCAACTTTCCCGGCTTATTCATTGTTTGACGGTAATCTGTTCGACATTAACGCACTTTTCGGCCTCGCCAAAATAGTTAATATACTCAATGTTTTCGTTTTCCTCGGCTATGTGTTCTTTACATATGCTAATATAAATAAAACGGGATACGGGGTTTCTTCCGCTTACCTGAAAAGGCTGTGCGGGTTTATATTCTACAGCGCGTATTTGTTTTGCGTATTATTTACCTTAATAGGCTCTATTACCGAAAAAAACTGCACCGTTTCGGCCATATGGTATTTCGCGCTTTTAGGCGCAGGACTGGGATTCGTTATGGTTTTGCTCCCCGGACTTGTCAGAAAGTTTATAAAAGAATAATGTAAGTACATAAAAACCGCGGTTTTTATGAATTTATGCGGCATACGCCGCATGAACAAACCGTTATACGGTTTGTTCAGCAGATATTATTTATAACGCATATTAAAAGCTCCGGAAAACCCGGAGCTTTTTTAGCTTTTGTTTAATAATTTTCGGCTTTTCTCTGAAAATATGCCAGCGGATGGGCGCATACGGGGCAAATGTCGGGTGCTTTCTGGCCAACGTGTATATGCCCGCAATTGGAGCATTGCCAGATAACCACGTCGTCGCTGATGAAAACGGTTTCCGTATCAAGCCTGTTTAACAGCGCGCGGTATCTTTCCTCGTGCTCCTTTTCGATAGCGGCAACGGATTCAAAAAGATAGGCTATCTTGGAGAAGCCCTCTTCCCTGGCGGTTTTGGCAAAGCCGGCGTACATATCCGTCCATTCATAGTTTTCGCCTGCGGCGGCATCGGCAAGGTTTGCCGCGGTGGAGGGAATATCGCCGTCATGGAGCAGCTTAAACCATATCTTGGCGTGCTCCTTTTCGTTATTGGCGGTTTCCTCAAATATATTTCCTATTTGAACGAAGCCTTCCTTTTTAGCCTTGCTCGCGTAATAGGTATACTTGTTTCTTGCCTGGGATTCCCCCGCAAAAGCGGCAAGCAGATTTTTTTCCGTCTTTGAGCCTTTGAGTTCCATGATTTTTTCTCCTTTATAATTATTTATTTATCGTTTTCCTTCCGCATACAATCCGCGCACGTTCCGCGCAGAACCAAATCCATACCCGAAACACAAAAGCCGTCGCTTTCCGCAACCGTTTTCTTTATTATATCAAAAAGCACTTTGTCATTTGAAATATCAGAAAAATTACGGCATTTGTCACAGAGCATATGAAAGTGAATCTTTGCCGTACGGTCAAAGCGTTCGGAAGCTCCGGGTACGGCTATTCTCAGTATAAGCCCTTCGTTGGCGAGGTTGGTCAGATTACGGTAAACGGTGGTCAGGCTTATGTTCGGAAGCTTTTTTCTCACCGCCGTATAAACTTCACGAGCCGTGGGATGGTCGTTTCGTGTGCATACCTCGTTTAAAATACAGGTACGCTGCCTTGTACTACGTTGCATAACGCAGCATGCCTTCCTTCTTATCAGCAATTATTATCATTAGTATATCTTTATTTTTATCGTTTGTCAAGGATAAAATAAAATAATTTTGACATTATATTATTTATATGATAGAATGCCGCGGAGGTGTGTTTATGTTTTTACCCATATCTTCCGAAGACATGATTGTACGCGGCTGGGATAAGCCCGATTTTGTGATAGTAACCGGCGACGCCTATGTCGATCATCCGTCATTCGGTACGGCAATAATCAGCAGAGTTCTCGAGGCGGAAGGCTACCGCGTCTGTATTATAGCACAACCCGACTGGAAAAATACGGACGATTTTAAGCGTTTCGGCAGGCCGAGGCTGGGTTTTCTCATCAATTCCGGCAACGTGGACTCTATGGTCGCTCATTATACAGCCGCGAAAAAGCCCAGATCCACGGATTATTATTCGCCGGGCGGCAAAGCGGGGCTGAGACCCGACAGAGCGGTAATCGTCTATTGCAACCGAGTGCGTGAGGCATACGGCGATGTTGCGATTATTATCGGCGGAATAGAAGTCTCCACAAGACGTTTTACGCATTATGACTACTGGTCGGACAGAGTGCGCCGCTCGATACTCATAGATTCCGGCGCGGATTTGATATCTTACGGCATGGGAGAAAATTCGCTGAGAAGGATAGCATTTCTTCTTGACAAAGGCGTGCCCGTAAAAAAGCTGCGGGACATAAGGGGCACCTGCTTCATGACGACGGATAAAAACGACATACATTACGATTTTGTTGAAACAGGTTCGTACGATAAACTTAAAACAGATAAAAAATCGTTTGCTGAAGCTTTTGCGCTTCAATATGAAAATCAGGATCCCATATACGGAAAAGCGTTGATTGAGGATTACGGCGGTAAATATGTTGTGCAGAATCCCCCAATGCTTCCGCTTACGCGCAAGGAGCTTGACGCCGTATATTCGCTTCCCTATGAAAGAAACTGGCATCCCGTTTACGCAAAGGACGGCGGCGTTCCCGCCATAGACGAGGTCAAGTTTTCCATAACTCATTGCCGCGGCTGCTTCGGCGCCTGTAATTTCTGCTCCATAGCCTTCCACCAGGGTAGAATGGTGACCTCAAGGAGCATTAAATCGGTTAAAGAGGAAGCCGAAATTATTGCCGCCATGCCCGATTTCAAGGGATATATACACGATATCGGCGGCCCTACGGCGAATTTCCGCCATCCGTCCTGCGAAAAGCAAAAAGAGGCGGGCGTTTGTAAAAACCGCAGGTGTTTGTTCCCGACTCCATGTCCCAATCTCAATACCGACCATTCCGAATATATAAAGCTGCTTGAGGAAGTCGAAAAGGTTGAAGGCGTAAAAAAGGTCTTTATTCGTTCCGGCATACGCTTCGATTATATGATGTGCGACAAAAATGAAAAGTTTTTCCGCCGTCTTGTGGATAAGCATGTTTCGGGGCAGCTGAAGGTTGCGCCGGAGCATATATGCGATTCGGTACTCATTCAAATGGGAAAACCGGGCAGGGATGTTTACGACAAATTTATGTCAAAATTTTATAGAATTACAAAGGAAACGGGAAAAGAACAATATCTTGTGCCTTATCTGATGTCGTCGCACCCCGGTTCGTCGCTTAACGAAGCGATAGAGCTTGCGCTTTACCTTAAAATTAATAATATAAATCCGGAGCAGGTACAGGATTTTTATCCCACGCCGGGAACGGCGTCCACCTGCATGTATTATACCGGTACAGATCCCTTTACGGGGATTGAGGTATATGTCGCCAAAACCTACGGGGAAAAGCAGGCGCAAAGAGCGCTTTTGCAGTTTTACAGAAAGGAAAATTATCCTTTGATTAGAAAAACCCTTTTATCCGCGGGAAGGGGCGATCTTATTGGTTACGGCAACGGCTGTCTCGTACCGCCCGCAGGTACCGTAAAAGCTTATAGAGATAACAATAAAGCACAAAAAACCGATAAAACCGATAAATCAGTGATTAAAAAATTAAAATCATATAAAAAATATAATGGCACAAAGCGTAAATAATACTAATATAAAAATAAAACCGTTAAATAAAACGATAAAGCCTCTTATATCAAAGCCATTAACCCGATTTAAACAGGTTTAATTTTCGGAAACAGTAAATTCATTCTTATTTCTTCCTACATATTTTTCGCTCGCTTACGAAAAATAACACCACGGACGAAAAATTAAGGTAGGTAGAAATATGAAATTAAAACAAAAAATTCCTGCGTTTCTGCTGCTTCTCTCAATGCTTATTGTCATGTGTCTCGCCGTGCCGTACGGCGTGCTCGCGTCGACTCTCACAACAGAGGAATCCGAACGCATATCATTGATACCCGCAGGAACACCTTTCGGCATAAAATTTTATATCAAGGGCGTTATCGTAGTCGGAGTAACCGACATCGAAACCTATGAAGGCCTGGCGTCTCCCGCAAAAAATGCCGGGCTTAAAGCCGGTGATATTATAACAAAGGTTAATTCCACGGAAATCGACACCACCGAATCGCTTTCGGAAATAATCGCAAAAAGCGGGGGCGATAAAACTGTTTTCAGCGTAAACCGTTCCGGGGAAACGCTAACCTTCGATGTGTATCCCAAAAAATCCTCCGAAGACGGAGTTTACAAAGCGGGCTTATGGGTCAGAGACTCCACCGCGGGTATAGGTACGGTTACCTATGTTGACGCCAATACCAATCAGTTCGCGGGCTTGGGGCATGGTATCTGCGATGCGGAAACCGGCGATCCGCTGCCGCTGCTGCGTGGCATCGTAACGGGAATTACAATTACCGACGTGGTGAAGGGGCTTGAAAATGCGCCTGGCGAGCTTAAGGGTGAATTTTCGGCATATAAAATCGGCAGCCTTTTTAAAAATACCGAAAGCGGAGTTTTCGGTGTCTTTGATTCGATAGCTCCCTTTTCCTCGCAGTCTATGGAAATATGTTTCCGGGACGAGCTGAAAACCGGAAAAGCGTATATATTGACCACAGTATCCGGCTCCACACCTCAGCTTTACGAAATTAATATCATTAAAATATATCCCAACAGCGGAAAAATCAAAAATTTCCTTATTGAGGTAACGGATAAGCAGCTGCTTGCCAAGACGGGAGGAATCGTACAGGGCATGTCCGGCTCACCGGTCATACAAAACGGAAGACTGGCGGGCGCCGTGACTCATGTAATGATCAACGACCCCACCCGTGGTTACGGTATTTTTATAGAAAATATGATCGACGCTTCAACGGATTAAGCTAATAAGCCGCCGGACGGTCGCTGTAAAACGGCAGCGTAAGCCCGGCGGTTGTATTTTATCTATCAAGCACAGCCTAACGGCACTGCGTTTTGCGGCGGATATCATACCGTTATATTTACGTTAAAAAATATTGAAAAAGCCTTGACACCCGATACTTGTCATGCTATAATACCCTTTGCTCTTAAAGAACGGCTAATATGAATTGGCTTATATGAAGTGGCTTATACGGAGTAGCTTATGCAGAGCGGTACAATGAATTGATTTAAAAGTATAACTGGGTGTGGCGCAGTTTGGTAGCGCGCTACCTTGGGGTGGTAG
>JAQVQF010000135.1 GCA_028701715.1 Eubacteriales bacterium
GACAAACGGAAAAATTCGCCGACTCCGAAAGCGATAAAAGCCAGAGCGATGTCGGCTATGAAATCCATGCCGCTTATGACATATTCGGGGATTATGTCCAGACAAAAGGGACCTATAACGATACCGGTTATTATATACGCCGTTACGTTGGGCAGCTTCAACGGCTTTGTGATCCTTGTTACCGCAAACCCGAGAAACAGCATTATGGAAACCGAAATTATTATTACAGCCGCAGGAGACGAATCGGTCAGCCTTTCATAAAGTCCGTCAAGCATTCCGGTCACCTTCTTTCCGAATATCTGATATTATATAATCGATAAATGCTTTTTCGTATAACACATATTGCCACGTTAACATATGAATGTCAAGTTTTTTATCAAGCGGATTTATTATATTTATCGGTATAATATTAAATCCCTCCGGATATTTATATCAATACCCGGAGGGAGATATGTTTAAAATACTGTTATTTGATACTATTCCGTATATGCGGGCAATACTACATCCTCAAGGCTGAATGATGTACATTCAAATTCAAAATAGCCGTCTTCTATGCTTTCAGAGGAGTCGAACGTTAATTTAAGGCATACGCCGGTTGCTTTGTCGATATAAAATTCAACCTTTGTTGAATCTTCAAAGAAATCCGATTCAAGTATAAATTTATCGCAATCGCGTTCACAAACCGTGGCGGTTCCGTCGCTTTCAAGCTCTTCCGCGTAATCTTCATACATTGCCATGTATAAGAGCATAAGTGAAGCCGTAAGGTCTATATCCTCTTCATCAACCGTCGTTTCTGGGACTTTTACAAAGTCGCCGGTTTCCTCGTCCTTGAGACACATGGCATAAGCGTCGCCGTCTTTAACATATAATAAACTGTAATCTTCTCCGAAGTTTATATAGCAGCCTTCCTCGTTCCTTGCGATTTCTATCGTCGTGGTTTCAGGTTCGGAATCTACCGAATAATTAATAATCTGATAAGTAATTGAGTAAATATCGCCGAGGTTTTCTGTAATATAGTCCAAACCATATTCAAAACCGCTGTCAGCCTCGCTTGCTTCGCTTGAATCGCTTGATTCCGCGGTGTCGGCAGAGCTTTCTTCAGATGCGGCTTCCGAACTGTTAACGACGCTGCTTTCGTTATCGGTATCGGTGCTCTTACAAGCGATAAGGATTGTTATTAAAGAAACGCAGAGCAGGATAACTATTAATTTTTTCATTATAGGATTCTCCTTAAATTTAATTTGTGCGTTTAATAAGGGATAAGCTTATTGTTATTCCGATAATACCGCGTTTTATTTTTCGATTATGCCATTCACCTTCTTTCTGTTGTTGATAAACAATAAATTTTAAATACATCGTAATCCGTTTGGATCGCCGATAATACCCGGCGGGGAGGATATTTTTTTATTTTTACTGATGTTTCCCGGAATAAAACGGTAAAGCATAATATCTGTTTGTATTTATTTACCAATTTTACATTTGCATTATAGCACAAATATTGTTAAATTTCAATATTCGTTAAGTAAATATTTGACTTCCTGCCGCTTTTTTACTTTTTATGTTATTTTTAATTCATGAAAAACCGGAGGACGGATTTAATTATCCGTCCTCAGGCTTGCGACAATATACAGTATCAGTTCATCTATCGACGGTTTGTCTTGCTCACAGGGTATCTGCCGCCAGAAATCCTGTACATCAGGGTCAGAGCATTGAAATCCCATGTCAAGAGCGCTTCTGATTTCATCCTTTACGTCTTCCGCGGTTGTGCCGTTTTCCCGCGCGATTTCGCTGTAAATATTCTCGATATTCATATTGATATAAACCTCCTTTCGAGTATCAACGCTATACAGTGTATGCCATACATTCCGCTGCCAGATAGTAATAACACATTAACGATGTCGAAACGTGTCAAACTGTACGGCAAAAACAACAAGTTAGTAATCTTTTGCAATTTTTTCACGGTTTGTATATATTTGTATTTTTTCTCGGTCGATTATTCTATAACTTATTCAAACGATTGAACGGTAACGGTATTGACAAAACACGGAAAAGAAATCGATAACGGAAATCGCGGAATAAAAAAATAAAAATATTTGAAAAAAGGGCTTGAAGTATAGATTTAAACCTCTACAATATGGATAACGGTACCGAAACAGCGTCGGAAAAATGCATTTTTCCGACGTACATCAGAAAGGTGTGTTTATAAAAATGACTAACTTCACCCTTTATC
This sequence comes from Eubacteriales bacterium, assembly GCA_028701715.1. Lineage (GTDB taxonomy): Bacteria > Bacillota > Clostridia > Oscillospirales > CAG-382 > UBA1206. The sequence goes on from JAQVQF010000135.1 coordinate 2,231, forward strand.
CTGTAGGAAGGATAATCAACCGCGACGGTGAATTCGCGGTAAAAATCGACAGAGCGTATATCCCGGCGCTTGAAGGCCTTGACGGCTTCAGCCACATTCAGCTTCTCTGGTGGTTCGACGGCTGCGACAACGAGGTATCCAGAGCTAAGCTCAACGAGGAAAAGCCGTATAAGAAAGCTCCCGATATTCTCGGCACCTTTGCCACGCGCTCTCCCGAACGCCCTAATCCCATAGCCCTTTCCTGTTCTTTAATAACGTATATTGATTATGAAAAAGGAATTGTCGGTTTGGCATATACCGACGCCGACGACGGATCGCCCGTCATAGACATTAAGCCCTATACGCCGAGCCTCGACAGAGTCGAAAACCCGTCGGTTCCCGATTGGTGCTCGCACTGGCCTGAACGCTGGGAGGATTCGGGGGATTTCGACTGGTCGAAGGTCTTCAATTTTTAACGTCATCTTCCAATAAACAGTATCATTAACCGCCCGTACAGCCATTACGGTTATACGGGCGGCAGCCTTTTATAATTCAACTCCCGTTTGTTTTTATCAACAGAGCCTCCGTTGAAATCAACCGATAATTGTGTTACAATAACGGCATGAAAGCTTTCATGATAAAATATAAACTTGGAGGAATTTATGAATATCGATGCAATAGGCGTAAATGTAGCAAAACTCCGTAAGGAAAAAGGAGTAACTCAGGAAGAGCTGGCTCAATATGTATCCGTATCCGCGCAGGCGGTGTCAAAATGGGAAAACGGCGGAGTGCCCGACACCGAGCTTTTGCCGAAGATCGCCGACTTTTTCGGCGTTTCCATCGACACGCTTTTCGGAAGAAGCATTACCGATTACAGCGATTTACATACCGCTCTCGCCAAAAAAATCACCGAAAGCGCCGTGGACCAAAGATTTAAAACAGTAATGGAATTATGCTGGACTATGGAGCGCGCAATGTTCGGAGAACAGCCGAAAGGCGGTGATTTAATGTCGCTGCAGGAAGAACTCGGAGAAAAACATCTTTCATATTCATCTGTACGCAGCGATTACGGTATCACGCTGATGGGGCTGTCACGCCGTCTTCCCTATTTCCTTATCTCGCCCGAATCTTCCGACAAGGAGCTTGCGTTTTTTGAAGGTGTGGATTACGTTTCATTTTTTAAGGATTTTTCGGACAAAACGGTGTTCGACACGATGGTTATGTTAAACAAAAGGGAAAACGGGAAAGCCTTTACCCCGAACTTGCTGATGAAAAATCTGAATGTCGGGTTTGAAGAAGCGATGACCATCTTGAAAACGCTGTATAAATACGGTGTTATAAAAACAACGAATATCGAAATGGACGATGTCACCCAGGAGGTTTATACCTTTGACCCTACACCGTCTTTTGTAGCCCTTTTGATTTTCACCCGCGAAATGCTTGACAGAAACAAATGCTATAACTATTATATGGGCGGAAGGAATAAGCCGTATCTTTTATAAGTGTAAAAATGTAAAGCCCGCTGTGCTTTTTCGGACACAGCGGGTTTTTATTATTCAGTTATAAGAATATCCAATCCGCCGCTCCATATAATAAGCGTCATGCCTTCGCCGACGGTTACTTTTGAAGGTAAGCCCGTGAAGGAATTGCTTACTCCCAAAGGAAAATCGCAGGTAAGGATTGCGTTATCAAGAGGATATTTAAGTCCTTCCAGTGTTATTCCGCGCGCTTCGGTACCGACGGCGAAAACCGATATATTGCCCTCCGCACCCGCGGCAAAGGACAACGAGCCGTTCTTTATGACCGCGGCACATTCCCTGTCGCCGATAAGATAACCCTTCGCGCCGCGCGTTGCGAGATAAGCGAGCGTCTGTATATTGGCAATGGTATGGTCAAGCCTTCCGCCCATACCGCCTGTTATTATAAACGTGTTATAGCCTTTTCCCAAGCCTGTTTTTACCGCAAGCATGGTGTCGGTATCGTCCTTATATTCAGGAAACCTTAACACGTTTTCCCCTTCGGGGACATAGCCGAGCGAATCAAAATCCCCCAGCACAAGGTCTGCTTTTACACCGCCGAGATTCGTATAGCCCTTATCGGCGGCGATAATATAGTCCCCGCTTTTTTTGCATATTTTATATTCCGTTTTAACGGCGCCGACTATATAACAGATACCCATATATTCACCCGATTATTTAACGCTGAATCTCTTTACAAATTCAATGATTATACCCTTCCCGAGTACGATTACCGAAACGACCAGCAGAGCGAATCCCGTTGAACCGAGAGCGATTATCGGCCAGTTCATATCAAACCATCCGGCAAAAGCCGCTATGACGGCTATAAGGGATATGGCGATAGCCCATATCATGGGCATTAAATTCTGCTTTTGCTTTTTTATATTGCTCAGGAAAAACACTCCGTTAATGAACACGCCCGCGAAGCATATAATGGGGATAACGAACATCGCCCAGCCCGGCGACAGGATATTGTTGATAAGGATAAGCTGTACGCAGGTATAAACCATCAGCTTTGTGGTCTGGCTGATACGGTTGAATTCCACCATGTTAGGCGCGAAAACAAACGACCATATAAACCACAGCGCCCACAGCGCCACGGCGCTCCAGGCCTTGCCCCCGATGCATATGTTGGTTATCACACAGGCATATGCGACGGCGAGCATAATCCATCTTGCGATCGAACTGAACGCCGCTAAAAACAGCTTTTTTTTGGTTTGCTTGGGATATGTTATATTAACCTTCATACACTTCGCTCCCTTCGGTTACGGGAGTCAACCCATCCTCCTCAAGCAAACGGAACATCACTTCCTCAAAGGTAGGATCGGTGGTCAGCTTGGATACGGAAAACGTGGTGATATTGCCGAAAGTCACCATCGAGCAGTAAGCGCGGTTTGTAACCCCGGTACCCAGCACGAAATCAAAGCTGTCTATATGCCGCGCCATTTCCGGCGGCAGGGTTACGACGCCTATATTCGAGAGCGTGTTTGTGAAGGTTTTTTCGCCCAAAAACCCGTAAACAAGGCGGGCGACGGGATTTTTTATAAATAACGGCACCCAGCTTAACGCCCTGACAAGCCCCACGGACGCGCGCACCATACAATTCATGGAGCTTTTTGTGGCTTTTTCCGTGAGCTGCTTTTTTATTTCGGGTAAAACGGCCCCCGCTGAGGTAATTTCCGAAATCGGCAGTCTTATGCCGCAGTAAAGCGAAAAATTGCGCAGAGTATCCGAATCATAAAATTTCCTCAAATTGACGGGAACCTGTATGTTCATACTCCCGATCTCGCCGTCCGTGGCGGCTTTTCCGGCCACAAACATCAGCGACAGCATATACGCCGTGACGGTGACGCCCTTGCTTCTCGCAAATTCAATAAGCTTTTCCGCGTCGAGCTTGAAATGAAGTATCCTGCAGGGCTTTACCTTGGAAAGGCTCCCGGACATCTGAACGGCGGATTTTTCCATAAGTCCCGATGATTTTTCGGCTTTCTCTGCTTTGATAAAATCGTTGGAGGTTTCCGAAGGCAGCGGTGTGGCGTTTATGCTGAGCATACCGTCGAAAACCGGAATGTCCGCGCCCAGCAGGCGCAGATATTCGGCGGTAAGGGTTTTTAAGAAAACCATCCCTCCCGCGGCGTCGGTCAGAACATGGAAAAATTCCACGCTTATACGGTTGTTGTAATAAAGCACTCTGAAAACCTGTGAATCGCTTAAGGATATGTCCAACGGTCTGCAGGGCACATAGGTTTCCTTTTCGATGGAAAAACGGCGTTTAGCGGCGTCGAGATAATGCCAGAAAAAGCCCTTCTTGATGGTTGTGGCAAAGCCGGGGAATCTTTTTATGGTAAAGGTCAAGGCTGTTTGCAAAAGCTCCGGCACGACATCCTTTTTAAGGTAAACGGAAAGTCTGAAAACCGCCATGCGGTTGTTGCGCATGGAAAGAGGATAGATTTTCGCGGCTGAATCAAGCGGATACCACAACACCGCCGGTCTGGTGTAAAAGCCCCCCATATTTTCGGGCGCCATCCTTAAAGCGGCGTTTTCAACGGCTATGCCTTCGGAAGAATAATACATAAACGCTTTTTCAAAATCCTCGCGTATCGC
>JAQVQF010000136.1 GCA_028701715.1 Eubacteriales bacterium
GCCGGTATGCACAACGGGTAATACATATTTCGGTTGGAACGGCGACAGAATAGCGAGTTGGGGCGAGCCGGGGCTTTCTGTAAAAACGGGAAAGAGGATAAATGTCGAGATACGGCGGCTCACAAAAGACAGAGCCGAGGACTATTTGCATTTTTTCGATGTCACGCCGCATTCGACAGGCAAGGACGAGCATCGCTGTTACTGCGTCTGTTGGGCGGGTGAAAACTGTGACGGACGTGACTTTTCGACTTCCGAAAAGCGCCGGGCGGTTGCTGCCGAGTATGTGAAAAGCGGCGCTGTTCAAGGCTATCTCGCCTATCTCGGTCATAAGGTCGTCGGCTGGTGCAATGCAAACACAAAATCCGATTGCTATGATTGTATATCTTGGAAGATGTTTATGCAGACGGTAAAAAAGGACAAGCCGGATATAAAGGTTAAATCCATCTTTTGCTTTGCCGTCGCTCCAGAGGTACGCGGAAAAGGAATCGCGACACAGCTTCTCGGTCGGGTTTGCGATGAAGCGGCTAATGACGGCTTCGATTTTGTCGAAGCCTATCCGAATAAAGAATTTGTCAGCACCGAGGAAGATTTCACGGGAACTGTGGGAATGTATGAAAAAGCGGGCTTTACCGTGTACTATGAAGCCGGCGACAAGCTTGTTATGAGAAAAAAGCTTTAATAAAGGAGAATCGAAAGTTGTTATCAGCAGCGGAGCCGTTGCAGATTGATAATAACTGTCTAATACGGCGCGCACTTCGGCTCAGCGGTACCGTTGGACTTTTATGGAATCGTCCGTCTGACACGCTGTCTACGATGGCAGGGAAATTGCGAAGCAGGATATTCTGCGAACCAAATGAAGATGGAAGATGGTGCCGAAGCGGAGGAGCACACCTATAATACAACCGATAACAGCACAAAAAAAGAGCTGAAATCAACGATTTCAACCCCAAAGTGGCGGAGAGGAAGGGATTCGAGCCTTCGTGAGATTGCTCACAAACTGATTTCGAATCAGCCCCGTTATGACCGCTTCGATACCTCTTCTTTTATATACCCTTACGGGTAAAAGAAAGTATAGCACACGTAAAAAAGTAAACCAAGAATTATTTTATTTTAACGTTTTTGAGTTTTTATGTTTGCGTTTTTTGTGTTTATATATTTTTATATATTTGTGTTTATATAACATGTGTTTTCGCTTAAATATTCGGGCACGGAGCTTATTCCATTTTATATAAGAGCTTTTCGGGAATATGCTTTAACAGAAATGCAACCGCACCCCATCTTTTGGTAACATATGCGATTTTTTTCTTCCTTAATATTTTCGAATAAATTTGTCCCGCCGCTTTTTCGACAGGCTGAACCCAAAAAAGTCCTTCGCCCTTTGCCATATCGGTATCCACGAGCCCCGGGCGGATATCCGTAACCGTAATGTCTTTTTTATCCTTTTTTATTCTGCACCTTATGCCCTCAAGGTAATTTGCAAGATACGCTTTGGTGGCGTTATAAGCGGGAGCGCCTCCGCTGCCTCTCAGCGCCGCGACCGACGATATGACAACAAGCTGACCCGTACCTTTTTTATAAAAATGCTTTATCGCGATATTAATCATGGCGGTGACTCCGCTGACATTTACGTCAATGGTGCTTTTCTCTTTTTCCCAGTCAAGCAGCGGATTGATATAACCGTTGCCGGAGGTTATTATAATCATATCGACACCCGACATTTCGTCAATCAGATCCGAAAAGCTTTTAATCGCTTCTTCCTGAGCCGAAACATCAATATACTTGATATAAGAACGCGTGCCAAGCTCGTTCTGAAGCTCGGTCAGGAGCTTGGTTCTCCTTGCCGCCAAACCGAGTATATATCCTTCCGAAGATAATATTTTTGCCATCGCTCTGCCGATACCGCTGCTCGCGCCGATAATGATCGCTTTTTTCATTGTTGTCACCCCATATCATAAATATAATAGCGTATTTATAACAATTGTGCAAGCAGATTTCATCTTTATTTCATAATAATATCATATTATTGCTATATAATGTTAATTTTATTTAAATTAGTTTTTTATTCATTGACAAAAACACTTGTACGGTATATAATATAGTAACTCTTTGCACTGCAAAACAACGCTTAATAAGCGCTAACTCTACAGTACAATCTGAGCAGGCGGCGGTATAAGCATATATGCCGAGAAGCCGGGTCGCCAAAGGCGGCAACGAGCGTATGAACGCGCGTGGGACAGTGGTTACTATTTCTGTCACATGGGTGTGTTTTTTTATACTCATAACAGGACATTATGCGGCATTTGATTGTCGTTCCCAATATAAAAAGGAGGTAACTTTTTTGAAACCGGTTTCGCAAATAACTGACCAGCATGAAGTTAAAAAAATCGTTAACAGGGTTTCGGGCGTAACAATCGCCGTTAATATCTCGCTTGCCGGGATAAAGCTGCTCGCCGGGATTTTCGCCCGTTCCGGAGCTATGGTTTCGGACGCCGTACATACTATATCGGACGTTTTTACCACCATAATCGCATATATAGGCGTAAGGCTGTCCCGGAAGGAGCCCGACAGCAAGCATCCGTACGGTCACGACCGCTTTGAATGCGTCGCTTCAATACTGCTGTCCGGGATGTTGTTTATGACAGGCTTGGGAATAGGCTGGTCGGGGGTAAAGGTTATATTCGGGGGCAATACCAAATCCTTGGAAATACCGGGCTTATTGGCCCTCGTCGCCGCGGCGGTATCCATTGCCTGCAAGGAATGGATGTATTGGTACACGAGAGCAATGGCAAAAAAAATCAATTCCTCGGCTTTTATGGCGGACGCGTGGCACCATCGCTCAGACGCGCTGTCGTCGGTGGGTTCGCTGATCGGCATAGCCGGAGCGCGCTTGGGACTCCCTGTGCTTGATCCCATTGCAAGCGTGATAATCTGCTTTTTCATATTAAAGGTATCGGTGGATATTTTCCGGGAATCAATACGTAAAATGACAGACCGCGCGTGCGATAAGAAAACGGAGGACGGTATAAGGTCGCTGATATTATCTCACGCTCATGTGCTTGGGCTTGATAAATTAAGCACCAGAGTTTTCGGCGACCGAATATATGTGGACGCGGAAATAAGCGTGGACGGAAATCAAACCCTTGAGGATGCGCATAAAGTCGCCGAGGAGGTTCATGACAATATAGAAAAGCAATATCCCAATATCAAGCATATAATGATCCATGAAAATCCATCATACCCGGATAAAGATAAAGACAAATAAAATAACAGCAAAACAAAAAAGTGCTTATTTCGAAAGAAAAGAGCGCTTTTTAATTATCCGATCACAACCTGTACCGTTTTTATTCCGTAAGCTTTCATCAATCTTACGGCGTCTTCGTCGATTTCCTCGCCGCTCACCGCTATCGGAATTTCCGGAGGGCAGGAAACCGCGGGCGACGCGCAAATGCGTCCGACCGATTTATCGATCATTACCGTTTCGTTCGGGGACATTACGGCTTCCCGTATGGACATGGCTTTTCTAAGCGGATGATTCGGCTTCGGGAGCGGCGGTATTTTCTTATCGGTTACGGGAATCTCCTTAAAAGCCTTTGCCAACCGCTTCATATCCTCGTCGGTATTTTCCGGGGTGACCATCAGCACCAGCGTCTGATAATCGGCGAATTCGCATTCAATTTTACGCCTTCGCAGCAACGCGGCGATTTCGCGTCCGGTATATCCTCTGGAGGAAGTGTCGAAGATAAGCTTTAGCGGGTCGGAAGGCTCGGGACGCCAGCCGTATGAATTCAGCTCGTCTCCCAATATTTCAAGCTTCTTAACGAATTTTGCCAGCTTTTCTCCGTAACCTTCGGCTAAATAGTTGTTGCAAAGGTCAAGCGATTGTAATATCAGATAAGACGGGCTTGTGGAGCCGAAAAGCGCGAGCGCAATTTTTGCCTGCAAATAAATGTCCTCCGGAACATCCTTTGAAAGCTGAAGATAAGCTCCGCCGGTGAGTACGGGCAGGGTTTTATGTGCCGAATCGCACGACATGAACGCGCCTAAACCGACCGGATGGCGGGAAGGGGTCAGGAAACGCAGATAAGCTCCGTGCGCGTTGTCAACCAAAAGCAATATGCCCCGCTTGCGGCATACCTTCGCAATTTCGGCGATATCCGGCGAATAACCGTGATAATCGGGAGCGGTCAGGTAAACGGCGAAAGGTTTTTCGTCGGAAGAATCAAGCGCTGCGTCGATGCTTTCCGGCGTTACGACACAGCTGCATATGCTCGCAGGCTCGTCTTTTTCGGAATTAACCTCAAGCCAGCTGACATCGAGACCGTTTAAAGCGCAGCCCTGTATAAAGGATTTATGCGCGTTGCGGCCGGCGATTACCGTTCTGCCGGGATTCCCGCTTTTTAAAGCCGCTTGCCTTGCCAGGTACAGCATCGCCTTTGCGCATTGTGACGAGCCTTCCGCGGAGAATATGGTTCTGCCGAAGCCGAAAAGTGAAGTGGCGTTCGCCTCGCTTTCTGCGATTGCTCCCTCACGGGAATACAGGCTGCCGGAGCCTTCTATTTCGGTGATATCGAAGGATTCAAAGCCGGTAAAAACGTGTCCCTTGTGACCGGGCATGTGAAAGCGTGCTATATCGGATTCGATATATTTATTTATAAAATCAATAACAGGGGTTTTCATATCCGCACTCTCCGTCGCAGGACGGCTCCGTTTCATCTTTATTGAGTCCTTTTATGCTTTCGGCGACCTTAACCATAACGGCGCATTCGATTCTTTTACGGAAAAGCTTACAGCCGTATTCGTAAACACCGCGGATACTTCCCGCGGCGTGATAGGCGTTGGCGGCGCAGCCTCCGGAGCAGTACAGCTTTGCCCAGCAATCCTTGCATTCGGGTCGTGAATAAGCGTTGCATTTTTTAAATTCCTGACGCATGGCATCGTTGGTGACGCCGTCCCATATGTTGCCCATGCTGTATTTCGGGTCGCCCACGAACTGATGGCAGGGGAAAAGCTCCCCCCACGGGGTGACCGCTAAGTATTCCGTGCCGGAACCGCAGCCGGCTATTCGCTTGTAAATGCACGGACCGTGCTGCAGGTCTATCGTATAATGATAGAATGTAAAGCCGCGTCCTTCGTCTTCCCGTTTTAGCATTTCTTTGGCGAGAATTTCATATTGTTCGAAAAGAACGGGAAGGTCCTCCTCGGTTAGCGCGCAGGGATCGTTCGGAGCGCAGACGACCGGCTCCATGCTCAGCTCTTTGAAACCCAGATCTGCCATGTGGATAAGGTCGTTTGTAAAATCGGTGTTGTAATGGGTGAAGGTGCCGCGTATATAATAGCTTTTGTCGCCGCGTGCCTCAGCAAATTTTTGAAATTTAGGCACTATAAGATCATAGCTTCCCTGACCTGCGTAATTTTTGCGGAAACGGTCGTGAACCTCCCGCCTTCCGTCAAGGCTCATGACCACGTTGTTCATTTCTTTGTTGCAGAAATCGATCACCTCGTCGTCCACGAGGACACCGTTTGTGGTGAGGGTAAAACGAAAATTCTTGTTGTATTTCGGTTCCTGTTCTCTCGCGTATGCGACAAGCTTTTTTACGATCTCCCAGTTCATGAGAGGCTCGCCGCCGAAGAAATCCATTTCAAGGTTTCTCCGCGTACCTGAATTGGCGATAAGGAAATCTATCGCCTGCTTTCCGACATCGTAGCTCATTACCGCGCGTTCGCCCTGATATTTTCCCTGACTTGCGAAGCAATAGGTGCAGTTGAGATTACAGGTGTGAGCGACATGCAGACAGAGCGCTTTTATAACACCGCCGCGGTTTTTGTATGCGACCGCCGTCTCCTCAAAGGTGTCCGGTGTATAAAGCTTCCCGTTCTCCGCAAGGCCGCATATGTCGTCCATGCATTCGTGCAGCTCTTCCTCGGTAACATCTCCGCGCGTGCCGTATTTTTGCGCCATGGCCTTAACGATTTCATCTTCCGTATGGTCGGGATACATTGCGATCATATCGTACGCCACCTCGTCCACGGAGTGAACCGAGCCGCTGCAGGTATCTAAAACTATATTATATCCGTTTAATTTGTACTGATGTACCATTAAAATCTCCTTGATTTGTTAGGAAATGCAATAAAAGGACTTGTGCATGTGCTTACATACGCAAGTCCTTGTGCTTTGGATAAATTATTTTGTTTCTTTAACTTTTTCCTTGTTTTCGCAGGGCTGATTTGCCACCCCGCAGGAGGTCTTGCAGGCTGACTGGCAGGAGGTCTGGCATTCGCCGCAGCCGCCCTTTATCACGCTCTCG
>JAQVQF010000137.1 GCA_028701715.1 Eubacteriales bacterium
TAGGGCTCGAGCGTGTCGAAAACCGATTTAACCGAAAGCTCGTTATGCGCGTAATCGATTATTACGGAAAAGCCGTCCTTGGTGTTGATAATCTCGTTTCTGCCCTTAATAACCGTTTTTAAAAGCCCTTTTAGGATAATATCGTCGCTGATACCCAGAAAAGAACAAACGGACGAGGCGCAAAGCGAATTGTAAACGCTTGCCTTACCGGGATGCGGTATAACAAAATGCGTCCTTACGTCGTCGTGACAAAAATCATATTCGGCAAGCAGCCTTCCGTCGCCCGCCGTAAAGCCAATGTCGGCGGCATGATAGTCGCAGCCCGTAGCCGTGCCGAATTCCTTTATAACACAGACGGCGTCCTGCTGCATGAATTTACTTTCCTTGTCGTTGGCGTTGAAGAAACCGGTTTTACAGGAAGAAAACAGCTGCTTTTTACAGCTTTTATATTCCTCATAATCGCTGTGCTCGCCGTCGCCTATATGGTCGGGCGAAAGATTGGTAAAAATACCTATGTCGAACATTATCCCGTATGTTCTGTCAAGCTTGAAGCCCTGCGACGACGTTTCCATAATAACCGTGTCAATTCCCGCGTCGATCATATCGCGGAAATACTTATGTATCAAATAGCTTTCGGGTGTCGAATTGTCGCTTTTATATATTTTATCGCCTATAATTGTTCCGATAGTTCCGATCAGCCCCACTTTTCTGCCTGCGGTAGATAGCACGGACGAAATCATAAAAGAGGTGCTTGTTTTGCCCTTGGTGCCTGTTATGGCAATTGTCAGCAGCTCCCTTGAGGGATGACCGAAGAAATTCGCGGAAGCGAGAGCGAGAAATTTCCTTGTGTCCGCATGCTTAAATATCACCGTGTCGGCGGGAAGGAATATTTCATCCTGCGCACAGAAAACGCGGCAGCCCCTGTCGTAAGCGTTCCTCGCATATTTATGGCCGTCATCCTCAAAGCCCTTCAGACAGACAAACATCATGCCTTCGCCTGCATTGCGCGAATCGTAGCACAGATCTTTTATTTCAATGTCCGGTAAATAACCGGTAATACCCGTGGCCTTTAAAATTTCCGATAATTTCATAATCATATTCCTTCAATAACACTGTTTTCAATATAACCGTCGAACACTATTTCAGCTTTTCCGGTCATCGTGACGGTACCGTCCTCATCATTATAATCTATATGCACGACACCGCCGCGTTGATGTACATCAACCGAATTTGAAACCTTTCCGTTTAAGATGGCGGAATAAACCGCCGTGGAGCAGCCCGTGGCGCAGGCGAGGGTTTCGCCGCAGTTGCGTTCCCACGATCGCATGTTAATGTTATGCCTGTCGATAACCTCATAAAAATGAATATTGGCTTTCCTCGGAAAAATGTCGGCGGTCTCAAGCGCGGGGCCGTATTTTTCCGTATTCAGCTCAAATACATTTTCGCATTCCGCGCCGCAGTGAGGGTTGCCGAGCGAAACGGCGGTCAGCCTGAACGGCTTATCGATAACCGTATAATCACAGCCGACAAGGGTGTTGCCTTTATTGGTGAGCGTGACGGGTATTTTATCCGCTTCGAGCACGGGAACGCCTATATTGGCGGAAACATTTACTACAAGGCCGTTTTCAACCCACAGATGAACCCGCTTTATTCCTCCGAGCGTTTCGACGGTAAAATCGGTTTTATCCGTATAGCCCTTGGCGAAAACGAATTTTCCCACCGAACGCAGCCCGTTGCCGCACATTTCCGCCTCGCTGCCGTCGGGATTGAAAATCCGCATTTTAAAATCGGCCGCTTCGGAAGGACAAACGAGTATCATACCGTCGCTTCCTATTCCTTTATGCCTGTCGGAAACAAATACCGCCCATTTTTCGGGATCCGTCATTTCCTGGTCCAATAAAGAAACATAAACGTAATCGTTTCCGTAAGCCTGCATTTTGGTGAACTTCATAAATAACACCTCATATAAATTATAACGATTTTTTTTAATAATGCAATCTTTTTTTAGTTGACTATTACCGATAAACATGATATAATTTCCTAAAATGGAGGAATTTATATGGACGGGGATTTTTATGCCCTGATGTTCAGGATGAAATACATAGGCCGCTGGGGACTTATGCGGCTGTTAAGGCAGGAAAATCTTTCCGAACATTCGCTTGAATGTGCCATACTTGCTCACGGGCTTGCGGTTATCGGGAATAAATGCTTCGGCAAAAATTATAATATAGAAAAAATTGCTCTCAAGGCCATGTATCACGACGCGCCCGAAATTATCACCGGGGATATGCCGACACCCGTTAAATACTTTGATAAATCCACAAAATCTGCCTATAAAGCGGTTGAAGAGCATGCGATAGAGCGTTTTATTTCACTGCTGCCGGAGGATTTCCGCAACGAATATACCGCGCTTTTCGAATATACCGAGGACGAAAAAAAGATAATAAAAGCGGCCGACAAGCTTTGCGCTTATATTAAATGCCTTGAGGAAACGGATCTCGGAAACCGCGAATTTGTTCCCGCGCTTGCTTCGACGAAGTCGATAATCGAAAAATTTCAATGCGAGGAACTCGATTATTTTATGGAATATTACGTGTCCTCCTTTACCAAGGCTCTTGACGAGCTTCAAAATCAGAATTACGATAAAAAATAAAAATCAAATAAGACAATTTGATATACAAGGAGATAAAAACATGAAAATTGGTATAATTTCGGATTCGTTCAGACTGCCTTTTGCGGAAAGCATACAAAAAGCGGCCTCTCTCGGAGCTGCCGGAGTTCAGAAATATATGACCTACGGGGATTTCTGCGCGGAAAACATGACTCCTTCCAAAATTTCCGAAATTAAAAGCATTATGAACGCCAACGGACTGGTTTTTTCCGCCATATGCGGTGATTTCGGCTGGGACTTCACCCATCCTCAGATAGTGGAAAAATCCAAAGCGGTGCTTGAAAAAGCCAAGGAGCTCGGCTGCGATATTGTAACAACTCATATAGGCAAATTGACTGAAGACGACGACGACAGAATGCGGCTTATACGCGCCAACGCGCTGGAGCTTGCCGAATACGCCTCAAGTATCGGTTCTTATATGGCATCCGAAACGGGAACGGAAAAGGCATCCGTGCTGAGGAAGTTTCTCGACTCGCTTGGGACGACAAAGGGCTTTGCGGTAAATCTTGATCCGGCAAATCTTGTCATGTGCGCCGACGACGACCCCGTACAGGCCGTATATATCTTAAAAGATTACATCGTTCATACCCACGCCAAGGACGGTGTCAGAAACAAGGACGGCTCCTGGCTGGAAGTTCCTCTCGGCAGGGGCGGAGTCGATTGGCCTGAATATCTCAAAGCGCTTCGGGAATCGGGATACGAAGGCTATCTTACCATCGAAAGGGAAGTCGGCGAGGACCCCGCGGCCGACATTAAGCTTGCGGTCGATTTCTTAAATGAAAAGCTTAAATAAATCCGACACATTTCGGGAAAGCATGAAGGTATGGTTGAATAAATGTCTGTATCATATATAACTGATTTAACGGGTAAAACCGCGGTCGTAACGGGCGGCGGCGGTGTGCTGTGCTCTGAATTTTCAAAAGCTCTCGCCGAATGCGGCGCTAAAATCGCCGTCCTCGATCTGTTTGAAGAAGCGGCGAAAAGAACCTCGGATGCTGTTAACGCAAACGGGGGATACGCCCTCCCCTACGCCTGCGACGTTTTAAAAAAAGAAACCCTAATCGATATCAGGGAAAAAATTATTTCCGACTTCGGCTCTATAGACATACTTATAAACGGAGCGGGAGGAAATTCCCCGAAAGCCACAACCGCGCAGGAATTTTTAACAGCCGAAGACCTTGAGACTAAAGAGGGAAGCGATACGTTGAATTTCTTTGACCTCAAGCCCGAAGGCTTTAATTTCGTGTTTAACCTGAACATTCTCGGCACCCTTTTACCCACGCAGGTTTTTTCCGAATATATGGCAAAGCACGGCGGAGGATGTATTGTCAACGTTTCCTCCATGAACGCATACAGGCCGCTCACCAAAATACCGGCGTATTCCGCGGCAAAGGCCGGTATATCCAATCTGACCATGTGGCTTGCCGTGCATTTTTCCAAATTGAATATTCGAGTCAACGCCATCGCTCCCGGATTTTTCGTTACCGGGCAAAACGAAAAGCTGCTTTTCGATAAAGAGGGCAAGCCTACCGCAAGGACGGAAAAAATCCTTGCCGCCACTCCCATGGGACGTTTCGGTAATCCTGCCGAGCTGATCGGAACTCTGCTCTTCCTCTGCGATACGAAAGCGTCTTCTTTCGTAAACGGTATTATTATACCCGTTGACGGCGGCTTTTCCGCTTATTCCGGAGTATAATAAACAAAAAGCATTTAATGATTCCAAGCATTGATTATGCAAGCAGTAGGTATAATAATTTAACGAATTTTCAATTATATATATATAAACGTAATAAACGTATATAATAAAACACAGAAAAGGAGATTTGTATGAAAAAGTTAATATGCTTATTGCTTTCGGTTTTGCTTGCCGCGACATTATTCGTTGCCTGCTCGGAACCCCCCGAAGATACTTCGTCCGAAAGCAGCAAAGCGGTCGAAAGTAACGAAAGCGAAATTACCGAGGAATCCGACACCACCTCAACGGATGATTCTACAGACCCCTACACCAATGATGACGGACGCTATATCAATTCCAACGAGATCATCGATTGGGGCGGCAGGGAATTTTCCATTATTGTAAGAGGTACGGCAGCGGCAACCTATCAATCCGACGATTTTACGACGGGCAGCGAGCTTTACGGTGAATTGCTTGACACGGCCGTAACCAACCGAAACAACACCATCGAACAGATGTACAACGTAAAATTAAAAATCTACAAGAGCGACGCAGTCGGCTCGGATCCTATTCTGAGCAATATCAGAGACGACATCACCGGCAGCACCACGCTGTACGATGCGATTATGCCGACAATACCCGCGCTTGCGGCTCTTGCCAAGGAAGGCAACCTTATTGACCTTGGGACATTGGATTACATTCATCTCGATGCCCCGTGGTATGATGCCAACGCCACAAATACCTTCTCAATAGGTTATCAATACTTTTTCACCACCGGAGATATCACAATATTGAATAAGGTTTGTTCGGGCGGCATGCTTTTCAGTAAGGAAATAATCGCAACCCGCGGACTTGACGATCCGTACGAGCTTGTCAGAAATCACGAATGGACCTATGACAAAATGAAGCAGATGGCAAAAGAAGCGACAAAGGATACCGACGGTATCGACGGCATGACCGGTGCCGATACCTGGGGTATGCTTTCATCCCACGCGGACGCGCTCGGCTTTTACGGCGCCGCGGGGCAGCTGCTTTGCAAAAAGAATGCCAATGATTATCCTTATCTCGCCTTCGGCGACGAAACCACAATGACCATCGCTCAGAAAATAATCAACGATATGATAGAGGAAAACACCTGGATCGTTTACGCTCAGGACTTCGAAGAACCTATTTGGGTAACCTCTCTCGATGCGTTTAAAGAAGGCAGGGTGCTTTTCCGTCCTTCCGCTTTTTCCGCCACCACCAAGCTTCGTATTGCCGGCACGGATTTCGGAATAGTGCCGATGCCCCTGTGGTCGACCGAACAGGATGACTATTGCACCTTCTGCGGCACGGGCGAAACCGCCGGTATAGCGATATCGATAGGCTGCGCGGACGAGGAATTTTCGGCTTATATGATAGAAGCCATTTCCTGCGAATCCAAAAACTTTATCACACCCGCTTACGTTGAAATAAATCTAAAGGGCAAGGATATGCAGGACGAGGACAGCCTCGAAATGCTAAACCTGATATTCGGCAACATCATTTATGATACCGGGGATGTCTATCGTTTCGGCAGCATTAACACCCTTTTTACAAATCTTGTTGCGGCAAAAAAATCCAACCTTGCATCTACGTTTGAATCCCAGAAAGGCGCAATAGAAGACGCCATAGAATCCCTTATAGACAGCTATAATGCGGGCTGAACCGAGTAAATACTGAAAAACAGGCGCCAAGCCAGTTCCAGGACTTAAAAACCGCCGGTTAAAACCGGCGGTTTTAATATTATAAATAAACGGTAAACGGTAAACGGTAAACAGTATTACTTATCCTCGTATGCGGAAGGCTTTAAAACGCCAATATAAGGCAGGTTCCTGTA
>JAQVQF010000138.1 GCA_028701715.1 Eubacteriales bacterium
CGTCCGCGGAGCAGACGGAGGAATCCTCTGAGGAAGTATCCGAGGTTTCCGAAGAGGAGAGCATTACCGGCAGCCTTTTCAGGCAGTATTATGAGGCCATTAAAAGCGGCACATATATGTTAAAAACAACGGAAAGCCGCATGGCGGGCGGCGAAGCGATACCCTATACCGTCACGGCATACCATCGAAACGGTATCATTTATGCGACGATAGAGGAAAGCTACGGCTCGACTTCCGAATATATAGTAAAAGACGGCAAGCTGATTATTCTTGACAGCTTTATGAAAACGGCGCTTATTATAGACTACAGCGAATCGTTGTTTTCCGAAAAGCAGCTGTGGACGGGTGCGATCACTCTCGAGGAAAGCGGCACTCAAATGCTCTACGACACGCAATATAATTATGAAGCCTACACCGATTCGACGGGTTTTGAATTTACGCTGTTTTTCAACGAAGATATTTTGAAACGCTATCGCAGCTACAATTCCAAATTAATGGACACAATAGTCATTTCCATTTCGGTAAGCGGCGATATCAGCGGAGCGTTATTCGAAATTCCCGAAGGCTATACGATTACGGATACAACGGAATAAACGCCAAATCGGATAAAAACAAAAGGAATGCGGTTTCAAATCGCGTTCCTTTTATGTTTTACGGATTATATTATATAAATGCAATGCCTTACCATTTAATCTCTTCGATACCGTTCGCTTTTAAAAACTCATTGCATTTTGAAAAGTGCCCGCAGCCGAAGAAGCCGTAATACGCCGAAAGCGGAGAGGGATGGGGCGCGGTAAGTATCAGATGTTGTTTGCCCGTAATAAGCGGTATCTTTTCCTTGGCGTAATTCCCCCAAAGAAAAAACACCACGGGCTTTTCTCTCGCGTTTAAGGCTTCTATGGCTCTGTTTGTGAGGATTTCCCAGCCTTTTCCCCGGTGACTGCCTGCCGTGTCCGCTCTTACGGTGAGCACCGCGTTTAGAAGGAGCACTCCCGACTGAGCCCAGCGTATCAGGCAGCCGGATTCGGGAACGGGAATACCGAGATCGTTGCGCAGCTCGCTGTAAATATTTTTTAACGACGGCGGCACCGGCACGCCTTCCGGAACCGAAAACGCCAGTCCGTGCGCCTGCCCTTCGCCGTGGTACGGGTCCTGACCGATTATGACCGCCTTGACATCGTCATAATCGGTATGCCTGAAAGCGTTGAAAATGCTGTGCATTTCCGGATATACCGTATAATCGGAATATTCTCTTTTAAGATACTCACGCAGCCTTAAATAATAATCCTTGGAAAATTCATCCCCGATAATATTATCCCAGCCGTTACCTATGCGAACCATTTTATTTGGTGCCGAAAATACGGTCGCCCGCGTCGCCCAGTCCGGGAACTATATATGCGTGCTCATTGAGGCATTTATCTATCGCCGCGACATATATATCAATGTCCGGATGAACCTCCTGAACGGCTTTTATGCCTTCCGGAGCGGCTACGAGATTCATGAGACATATATCCCTGCAGCCTAACTTTTTAAGCTCGTCCACGGCGGCGTTGCTTGACCCGCCCGTAGCGAGCATGGGATCGAGGATAACCACCTTTCGTTCGGCTATATCCTGGGGCATTTTGAAATAATACTGCACGGGTTTTTTGGTTTGCGGATCGCGGTAAACGCCCACATGACCCACCTTCGCGACCGGACAGATGGTAAGAAACCCTTCAACCATGCCGAGCCCCGCTCTCAGAATAGGGACGATGGCGATTTTTTTACCGGATACCATTTTCTCGGTGGTCCAGCAGATAGGAGTTTCGATATCCACATCCTCCAGCGGCAGTTCGCGTGTGATTTCGTAAGCCATAAGCATTGATATTTCGGAAAGCAGCTCGCGGAAATCCTTTGAACCCGTATCCTTCTGACGCATAATGGTCAGCTTATGCGTAATAAGAGGATGGTCGAAAACCGTTACTTTACTCATAATTCTTCCTTTCCCGCCGCGAAACCGCTTTGATTTATAACAATCTGATTACAATTCGGACAACACGGCGCTGTACCATGTAAATTATAACACCAAACAGACAAAAATCAACCTTTTTTTTAAGACAAGCTTTATTTTTTTAGCACTTGACAAAACACGCAAAAAAATATACTATATGGAAAGTGAAAAGTTGCGGCCGCGCGGGTTGGTTTGTTTGCGCAGATAAATACACGTCACGGTATATTTTGCAACAGCACAATAAATAATAAGAAAGAGGCGAAAAGAATGGAATCCGGCAGTAGTACAGGCAAACCGCGATGGCGTCTTTTTGCCTTTATGTCAATATAGGTTTCAGGTGTCAAAGCGTTTGCCTTATGCTCCCGACAGTTTATTCTAAAGGAGGTAAGGTTTTATGAACGAAAAAATTCTCGAACTGCTTAAGTCAAAGGATTATTCCGCGTTGAAAGCACTGCTTGCGGGGGAAAATCCGCAGGATATAGCGTCGGCGATAACAAAGCTTGACGAGGAACAGATCCCCATTGTATTCCGTGTGCTGCCCAAAGAGCTGGCTGCGGAAGCTTTTGTCGAAATGGATCCCGACGGACAGGAGCTGCTTATTAAGTCGTTTTCGGACGTACAGCTTAAACAGCTTTTCGACGAGCTGTATTTGGACGATACCGTGGACATTATCGAGGAAATGCCCGCTAATGTCGTAAAACGCATACTCAGATCGACAGATTTGGAAACAAGGTGTCAGATAAACGAGCTTCTCCATTATCCGGAAGATTCCGCGGGGAGCATAATGACAACCGAATATGTCACCCTCCGCCCGGCAATGACCGTTGAGGAGGCGATACTCCGCATCAGACGCACGGGTATAGACAAGGAAACCGTATATACCTGCTATGTCACCTCGTCGGACAGCATACTTTTGGGCGTGATAACCGTAAAGGATTTGCTTGTGGCAAACGATGACGCCATTGTGGGCGACATTATGGACACGCATGTCATTTATGCGGAAACCAACCAGGACAAGGAAAATGTCGCGCGTGAAATGGCAAAATACGACTTTCTCGCCATACCGGTGGTCGACAACGAAAAACGCCTTGTGGGTATTGTCACCTTCGACGACGCGATCGACGTCATCGAGGACGAGGCAACCGAAGACATTGAAAAAATGGCGGCAATTCTGCCCTCCGACAAGCCTTACCTGAAAACAGGCGTGCTCGATACATGGAAAAAGCGCATCCCGTGGCTTTTGCTGCTTATGATATCCGCCACCTTTACGGGACAGATAATAACGAACTTCGAATCGGCCCTTGCCGGGAGCGTGGCGCTCACGGCCTTTATCCCAATGCTGATGGATACCGGCGGAAATTCCGGCAGTCAGGCGTCGGTAACTATAATACGCGGTCTTGCCCTGCAGGAAATCAACATGAAGGATATATTAAATATCCTTTGGAAAGAGCTGCGCGTTTCGTTGCTCTGCGGCGTTTCGCTCGCGTGCGCTAATTTTGCGAAAATAATGCTCGTCGACAATCTCGTTTTTCACAACAGCGTATCGGTACCGATCGCCGCCGTCGTGTGTATAACCCTGGTGGTGGTGGTCTTCTGCGCAAAGCTTGTCGGCTCGACTCTCCCTATTTTAGCAAAACGTATAGGCTTTGACCCGGCAGTGATGGCGTCGCCATTTATCACCACCATTGTAGACGCCATTTCCCTGCTTGTTTATTTCAACATAGCCAAGCTTATGATAACAAATCTATGATAACGGGAGCCGTAAATGATTACTTATAACGAAAACGCCGGGCAGTTCCAGCTGGATACCAAAAGCTCATCATATGTGATGCAGGTCAGGGAGGGCTTTCTTCTTCACCTTTATTGGGGTGAAAAGCTTGACACCGGCGACCATTCCTATATGCGGTGGGAACAGGGCAGAGCGGCCTTTTCACCGCGGCTCGAAAACTGCGAGGGCTTTATCCTTGACGACCTGCCTCTCGAATATCCCTGCTTCGGCAGGGGCGATCTCCGTTCGCCCGCGCTGGAGGTAATAAACCCCGACGGCAGCAATATATGCGATTTAAGATATGCGTCGCACACAATAACCGAAGGTAAGCCGGTTCTCCCCGGTCTTCCCGCTTTTTATACGGAAGACGGGGATTCGGTTCAGACGCTTGTCATAACCCTGCGCGACGAGATAAGTAAAATCGAATGTGAGCTTTACTACACCGTCTATGACGCCTACGGTATAATCGCCCGCCGAGCCGTGATACGCAACGCCGGCGAAAATACCCGTTTTATAAAAGCGGCGGCTTCCGCCTGCGTCGATTTCGACAATATGGACTTTGACATAATATCCAATTACGGCACCCACGCAAGGGAACGAATGACAGAGCGTTTCCCCATGAATCACGGCAAGTTCGAGCTTGCCAGCCGCAGAGGCGCTTCCGGGCATGTGCACAACCCGTTTATGATAATGACGTCGCATAATGCCGACGAGGACCACGGCGACGTTTACGGTGTGCTGCTGGTGTATTCCGGCTCGCATTCCATATCCGCGGAGGGCACTCAGTTCAACGCAGCCCGCATGCTGGCGGGGATAAATCCCGACGGATTTTCCTGGAAGCTTGAAAGCGGGGAAGAATTTTCTACACCCGAAGCCGTATTATGCCATACAAACGAAGGAATTACAAAGCTTTCCCATATGTTCCACGCAGCGATAAACGACCGTCTTATAAGGGGTAAATATAAAAACAGCCGCCGCCCTGTGCTGCTAAACAGCTGGGAAGCGTGCTATTTCTCCTTTGACGAATCAAGACTGCTCAAAATCGGCAAATGCGCCGCCGATTTGGGAATAGAGCTGCTGGTTATAGACGACGGCTGGTTCGGCAAGCGCGATTCGGACAACTGCTCGCTGGGCGACTGGGTTATCGACAGACGCAAGCTGCCTAACGGACTTGATAAAATATATAACCTTCTCAAAGAAAACGACTGTACCCTCGGCATATGGTTCGAGCCGGAAATGGTATCCCCCGATTCCGACCTTTACCGCGCGCATCCCGACTGGTGCCTGCATATAGAAAACCGCCCCCGTTCCGAGGGAAGGCATCAGCTTATGCTTAACCTTTCGAGACCGGAGGTTTGCGATTATTTATATGATTCGATAGCCGCGGTGCTGAAGACGGGCATGATAGCATATGTAAAGTGGGACTTCAACCGCAATATGGCGGAAGTCGGAAGCGAAGCCTTGCCGTATGACAGACAGGGAGAGGTTTCACACAGATATTATATAGGGCTTTATTCCCTGCTCGAACGCCTTGTCACCGATTTCCCCGACGTGCTGTTCGAATCCTGCTCCGGCGGCGGCGGAAGGTTCGACGCGGGTATGCTTTACTATATGCCCCAAACCTGGACAAGCGACAATTCCGACGCGATAGAGAGACTGAAAATACAATACGGAACTTCCCTTGTATATCCCATGTCCGCGATGTCGGCGCACGTTTCGGCGTCGCCCAACCACCAAACCGCCCATGTCACCGATTTTGAGACGCGCTTTACCGTCGCCTTCACCGGCTCGTTCGGCTATGAGCTTGACCCGACCTCCCTTTCCGACGAGGACAAGGAAATGGTCGTTAAGACTTCGGAGCTTTACAAAAAATACGGTCATGTCATGGTGACCGGCGATTATTACCGTCTCCGCAATAATTATGAGGAGGACTGCGCCGCCTGGTGTACGGTTTCCCCGGATAAATCGGTGTGTGTCGCGGGATATGTCAATACCCATGTCAGAATGTACGACCGCAACGAGCGTTTGAAGCTCAAGGGTATAGATAAAAACGCTGTATACAGGGATGTTTTAAACGGAAATACCTATTCGGGAGCGCAGCTTAGCGGCTTCGGTCTTCCCGTGCATATCACGCTCGAATACAGAAGCGCAATGTGGATACTTGAAAAGATATAATACTAACTAAACTATATATAAAATAAAAGCCCTGTTAGCTATAGGCACAGGGTTTTATTTTGTGTAAAAATTATCTTTCATTTGAATGACTTACTTTAATTATACGGTATTCCCTTAAAATTATATATTAAAGAGTATTTTTATCGATAAAAATGGGTGGTGTAATTAATGGAGCAAAATCTAAAGCTTTTGTTATTTGAGAAACAAGTAAAGACGCTTC
>JAQVQF010000004.1 GCA_028701715.1 Eubacteriales bacterium
AGGCGAATTTATCGACAACCCCGCAGGACGCTGCATAAACCCCGGTCATTCCATGGAAAACAGCTGGTTCCTTATGAGCGAAGCGGTTTATTCCAAGGATGAAGAGCTGCTTAAAAAAGCGTTAAACATCCTTGACTGGTCGCTCGAATGGGGCTGGGACAAGCAGAACGGCGGCTTTATATACTTTACCGATTGCGACGGCCGTCCCTGTGAACAGCTTGAGCATGACATGAAGCTCTGGTGGGTACACGACGAGGCGCTTATCGCCGCACTCCTTGCCTACGGACTGACGGGCGACGAAAAATATTATAAGTGGTTCAAGAAGGTTCACGATTTTTCCTTCGGTCATTTTTCCGACGGCGAATTCGGCGAATGGTACGGATACCTGCACAAAGACAATACCGTCAGCCACACTCAGAAGGGCTCGATGTGGAAGGGACCTTATCATTATCCCCGCATGCTTATGCTCTGCGACAAGCTTTTGGGACTGCTTGCCGAAGGCAAGCCCATGGAACCGCTGCTTTAAAGCAAATACTCCATCGATATGCCGGGTAAAACCGGCATATCGCTTTATTTGTGAAGATTTAATACATAATTAAACAATATCGCAATACACGGCATTTATACGGCTTTGTTTCTGTTGACATTTACCATATTTATATATATAATGGTTTCATAAACTGAAAATGACAGCAATGGAATTTATTGATTACGTCATGACATAATATATAAGCAATAAGTAAATTTATATATAAATGTATTATTAGGAGGCAGTATAAATGAAAATTAAAAAAATCATTTCACTTGTTGTCGTTATCCTTATGGTAACCTCATTCTTTTGCGCCTGTGATAAAACAACCGAAACGGGCAATGTTTCTCAAACCTCGCAAAACACAAATTCCGATGAGGGAAGCACCTTAAGCGGTGAAAATACAAAAGAAGCTCTCGTGCCGCATCTTGAAGACGCGGATATTGATTTAAACGGTTTCGAATTGAAAATACTTACGAGCGTGGACGAAAGGATATATGCGATCGAACAGTTTGTCGGTTATATCGATGATGACGGCAAATCGGATCCGGTCAGCGTGGCGGTGTTTGAAAGAAACGCAAGGCTTGAGCAGGAATATGGTTTCACCATTAAATATGAAGCTCTCGATATAGGTTTCGGTGATTTTTTAACACGAGTAAGAAACGATATGGCGGGCGATACCGCCGATTTTATCAGGTGATTGCCAACGGTTCCACGGTTATAGCTCCGCTGACTGTGGAAGGCTATTGTTATGATCTTTACAATCTTGAAAATTCATATCTTCATCTTGAAGAAGAATGGTGGGATCCCGTTACTCAGAAGGATATGAGCATAGCAAACCATCTGTATATGGTTACGGGCGACATTATGCTGCTGGACGATCAGTTTACATATGCGATGTTTTTCAATAAAGACCTTGCTGCCGTTTATAATCTGAATCCGTATCAGCTTGTTTATGACGATGCCTGGACTATGGATATAATGTATGAAATGATGAAAAAAGTCGCCCATCCGGGCGGCGACGGTCTTATGGACGTTGAAAACGGTGATGATACCTGGGGAATGGTGGGAGTCGCCTTCGACACGTATCAGCTTATTATGGGCGGCGGGAATGCGCAGATTACCAAGGACCAAGACGATCTTCCGAGATTCGCCATGGCTGACGAAGCCAATGTCAATTCGTTCCTTAGCATAATTGATATTGTAACCGACAGATCCAGAACTGCCTTTAAAGAAACATATTATTCCTGGAGCAGCAAGGAAGGCGAAAAAGTGAAGGATTTTTTCTTTAATGGTCAGGCGTTGTTTTATCCGCTGACAATAGACGGCGTGAGCAGTGATAAAATGAGAAATGCGGACATACATTACGGGATTCTTCCCATGCCGAAATATAACGAAAGCCAGGATTCATACGCTTCGACAATAAATCCTTACCATTTCTTCGTAATGGCAATTCCTATCAACAATACGGATAATATCGATAAGATAACCTTCTGCCTTGAGGCAATGGCGTATCTCGCCAAGGAATCGGTCACGGGTAAGTATTATGAGCTTACCCTAAAGCTGAAAAGATTCGCCGATGACGACGATTCACCGGAAATGCTCGATATTATTTTCAGAAACAGGATAGTTGATATATCGGTTATTTTTAACTGGGACGATTGCATACAGTACTACAACAATATGTTTTTTGGCAACAATAAAGGTATCGCTTCCTATTGTGATACGGTCATAAACGCATTTACCGCCGATATGCAGAAAACCATCGATGCCTATCAGCGGCTTGCGGAAGAAGGTTAAATTTAAAAACTAAAATTTTCATTTAAAATATCGTCAAATCAAGAAAAAATGCTTGCAAACAGTAAAACTATATGATATAATCACAAAGCGCGTCGGCGTGGTGTTATCATCATGCCGTAAACGCAATACACACACCGCTTATGCGCTCCGGGTACCGGAAACGGAAAAGAGCGTAAATATCAAAAGCGTGTGGCGGGCAATACCCGAAAAAAGGAGACTGTCATGTCTGTTATCTCCATGAAGCAGCTTCTTGAAGCGGGTGTCCATTTCGGACACCAGACAAGAAGATGGAACCCCAAGATGGCCGAATATATCTTTACGGAAAGAAACGGCATCTACATTATCGACCTTCAGAAGACCGTTAAGAAAATCGAAGAAGCTTATATGTTCGTACGCGACATATCCGCGGAAGGCGGTACGGTTCTTTTCGTCGGCACCAAAAAGCAGGCTCAGGAAGCCATAAAAGAAGAAGCCGACAGAGCCGAAATGTATTATGTCAACGTCCGCTGGCTCGGCGGTATGATGACCAACTTTAAAACAATCAAAAAGTCCATCGGCAAGCTTAACAACCTGAACAAGATGTCGGAAGACGGCACCTTTGACCTGCTTACGAAGAAAGAAGTCGCCGCGCTGCAAAAGGAAATGAACGATCTTGAAAAAAGCCTCGGCGGTATCAAGAATATGAAAACCCTTCCTTCCGCAATATTTATCGTGGATCCCAAGAAGGAAAAGAACGCCGTTGATGAAGCGAGAAAGCTCGGCATCCCCGTTGTGGCTATTGTCGACACCAACTGCGATCCCGACGAAGTGGATTATGTTATACCCGGCAACGACGACGCCATCAGAGCGATAAAGCTTATATCATCGGTTATGGCAGACGCGGTTATCGAAGGCAAGCAGGGCGAGCAGTTCACGGATTCGTCCTCCGAAACCGCCGCGGAAGATAAAATAAACGAAAAAAACGATTCGGAAGGATAAACCATCGTTTTATATCAAATTCCGATAGAAAATCACCGATTGCATTTAAGAAAGAAGGAATGATTATATAATGGCAGATATATCAGCAAAGGATGTAATGGCTCTCAGACAGAAGACCGGCTGCGGCATGATGGAGTGTAAAAAAGCGCTTGTTGCCGCCGAAGGGAATTTTGACGAGGCGGTAAAGGTTCTCCGTGAAAAAGGGCTTTCCGTAGCGGCAAAAAAGGCGGACAGAATTGCTTCCGAAGGTATCGTGGACATAGCCAAGTGCGAGGAATGCGCAGCCACCGTTATTGCGGAAGTCAACAGCGAAACCGATTTTGTCGCCAAGAATGCGTCCTTCCAGGCTTTTGTCAAGAGTATACTCAGTACGATACTCAAAAATAAACCCGCAGATATTACCGCTCTTTTAGCGGCAAACCTTGACGGAACCGACAGAACGGTCGAAGCCGAGCTTAAGGATAAAATATTCACAATAGGCGAAAATATGACGATAAGACGCTTTGAGATCGTCGAAGGCGTTACCGGAATCTATATACACGGCGGCGGAGCGGCGGGTGTTGTCGCAAAGTTCGAAACCTCCGAAGGCATCGACGCCACAGAGGAATTCAAGGAATACGCGAAAAATGTATGTATGCAGATAGCGGCGATGAATCCCATATATGTATGCCCTCACTGCGTGCCCAAGAACGTCATAGACGCCGAAAAAGAAATCCTTATGGCACAGATAAAAAATGACCCCAAGCTTGCAAGCAAGCCCGAAGCGGTTATCGAAAAGATGGTTTCCGGCAGAGTCAGCAAATATTACGAAACCAACTGTTTAAACGAACAGCAGTATGTCAAAGACGAGAACATGAAGGTTAAGGATTATACCGCCTCCGTTGCCAAACAGCTCGGCGGCAATATTGCGATAATGTCTTTCGTCAAGTATGAACGCGGCGAAGGCATAGAGAAAAAAGAAGAGGATTTCGCGGCGGAAATCGACAAGCTGGTCAAAGGTTAATCGAATATCCGCGTAAATTGCGCCATATGGCGGCTCCCATTGCTTCGGAGCCGCCTTTTTTACCGAAATTCCGCATTTTCTTAAAAAATATTTAAAATATTGAGAAAAAGGTATTGACAATCATGTGATTGTGTGATACAATCACGGTAAAGAAAGGAGATGCGGCTGATGTATACGACTTTTCCCGGTACCACCATCGAAGCGGGGGCTTCGCAGCGGAGCAAACCCGATTCGGCGGCCGAGGTACTAAACAACATTTTCGCCGCCGGAGGGCTCGTGCTTTCGCAGGTATCAAGCCTGACCGGGCTTGAATACTATATCATTCAAAATTGGGTCAAACGCGGTTTCTTATCGCCTCCGGTAAAAAAGCAGTATTCAAAACGGCAGTTCTGCAGAATAGCGACAATAAACATCCTTAAAGAAACGCTGCAAATCGATATGGCCACCAAGCTTCTCTCTTATATAAACGGCGTGCTTTCCGACGAAAGCGACGACCTTGTGGACGATTTTGAGCTTTATAATTATTATGTTAATATGGTTTTTTCCGACGACGGAAATACGCCGCCCGAGGAGAGCATAAAAAACGTATTAAAAAATTATAAGGAACCGGTTCCGGGAGCTTTGAAAAGGCTGTCCAAGGTTCTGCTGGTTATGTATTATGCCGGGCAGGCGGCAAAAAACGCCCGAAAATGCAATGAAATATTATACGAATTAAGTTAAGGAGGAACAATTATGGTTGTATGGTGGAATTCACTTTCCGTCCTCGGCCAGATACTTGCGTGCATTGCCATTCCGTCAACGCTTATAATGCTGATACAAATCGTGATGATGTTTTTGGGCCTCGGCCACTCCGGCGATGCGGATACCGACGGCGTTGATTTGCACGATATGGGCGGCGCGGGAAATGATTTTGACGGCGACGGCATATCGGACGGAGTATATGGTCAAGATATCGATGCGGATCACGGCGATTTTCATTCCGACTCTGCCGCGGACAGCGGCTTCAGACTGCTCTCTGTCAGAGGAATTATTGCTTTCTTTGCCATGTTCGGCTGGACCGGCCTGGTCATGCTGAAGAACGGAAACGGTAATATCCTGTCGCTTGCGGTCGCGTTGGCAGCGGGTTTGGTCACAATGCTGATCATAGCGTTTATATTCATGTGGATGTTCCGCCTTCAGAGCGACGGTACGATGAATATCAGAAACGCTCTCGGAATCAGCGGCAAGGTTTATCTGCGCGTTCCGGCCGAAAGAAACGGAGCGGGCAAGGTAAATGTTATGATTCAAGGAACCTATTCCGAGCTTTCTGCGGTTACCGATGAGAAAACACCCATTCAATACGGCGAGGAAATTGTGGTCATAGGCATAAGCGGAGAAAATACATTGGTGGTAAAACGCAAATAATATATTAAAGGAGAAAAGAAATGGAAACTTTGGGACTTGTCATCGTAGCGGCGCTTATAGTGTTTATCATTCTTGTGTACATTGTTTCGCGCTACAAAAAGTGTCCGTCGGACAAAATCATGGTTGTCTACGGAAAGGTAAAAAACAATGCCGACGGTACGCAGAGACCCGCAAAATGTATTCACGGCGGTGCGACCTTTATCGTACCGGTATTCCAGTCATGCGCGTTCCTCGACCTGACGCCCATATCTATTCAGGTCGACCTGAAATCGGCGCTTTCAAGACAGAACATCCGTATCGACGTACCTTCGACCTTTACGGTGGGCATATCCACCGAACACGGTATCATGCAGAACGCCGCAGAGCGTCTACTCGGATTGAAGCTGACTGAAATTCAAGAGCTTTCCAAGGATATTATATTCGGTCAGATGCGTCTTATCATCGCCACGATGGATATTGAGGAAATCAATACAGATCGCGACAAATTCCTTGAACAGGTATCGCGGAACGTGGAAAGCGAGCTGAGCAAGATAGGTCTTCGCCTTATCAACGTGAATGTCACGGATATTTCCGACGAATCAGGCTATATTGTAGCGCTCGGTAAGGAAGCCGCCGCCAAAGCCATCAACGACGCCAAGAAGTCGGTGGCTGAAAAGGAAAGGGACGGCTCCATAGGCGAAGCTCATGCGCAGATGGACAGACGTATCAAGGTATCGGAATCGAATTCAATAGCTATCAAGGGCGAAAATGAAGCTCAGATGCAGATTGCCATGTCCAATGCCGCTCTCCGTCAAAAGGAAGCGGAAGCCAAACGTATAGCGATCGCGGCCGAAAAGGTCGCCGACGCCAAAGCGCTCGAGGAAGCGTACGCTGCCGAAAAATCCGCCGAGCTTTCAAGATTTTCAAAAGAGCAGGCAATGCTTGAAGCGGACATAATCGTTAAAGCGGAAATAAGAAAGCGTGAGGTCGAGCTTAACGCGGAAGCCGAAGCCGAACAGATACGCCGCAAAGCGAGAGGCGACGCCGACGCCATATTCATGAAGATGCAGGCGCAGGCAAACGGTATGCAGGAAATTCTAACCAAGCAGGCCGCGGGCTTCGAGCAGGTCGTCAGAGCTGCCGGCAACAGCTCGGAAGCCGCCATCAAGCTGATGGTCGCCGACAAGCTTGAGGAGCTCATGAGAGTTCAGGTCGACGCTATCAAGAATATCAAGATAGACAAGATCACCGTCTGGGACGGCGGCAACAACAAGGACGGCAAGAGCCAGACCGCGAATTTTGTGTCCGGACTCTTTAAATCCGTACCTCCCTTGAACGAAATGTTCAATATGGCGGGTATGAAGCTGCCCGATTATCTCGGTACAAAAATCGGAGAAACCGACGCGGAAGGAACCGATAACGACGGAGCGTCCGATAAACAGTAACGTAAGGATTATTTATTAATGAAGAGAGACATTGAAAGAGGACAGTTCGACGGATTTATTTTCAATAACGTTATTTATCTGATAGCAATGTTTATCGCCTCGCTTTTCCCCTTTTTGGCAAGAACGGTGTTGTCCGTATTCTTAAATACGCCAAACATCGCCGCTCTTAAAGAGGACGGAAGCTATTTGTTCGACGTTATATATCCCGTGGTAGGCATATTTACGTTCGCCGCGTTTATATTCGGCGGATGGTACTGCTCATATTTCACGGCGTCCAAGGTGGCTTATAAAACGTGTAAACCGGTCGACGGATTAAAAATGAAGCTCCAGCTTATAATTCCATCCATTCTCATATTCGTTTGGAATGTATACATGGGCTTTGCCGATAAGTTCACCGGCCTGATGGGGATACAGTTCTGGTATCCGGCGGCCGTTACCTCATCGGTGTTCGGCGTTTTCGATAAAACCGATTTATTGGGCTCTTTATCGAACACCGACCTTGTGACAAACAATTTTATTCTTGACGGCTTGTCCACCATGTTTCCCTGGCTGACCTTAATGTACGCCGTTATATATTCCGCTTGCTTTTCCGTAGCCTGTTATTACGGGAGAAAAAAGGGGATGGCCGCGGGTATAAAAAAGAAAAGCGCATATTTAAGCTCAATAAGAAATGAAAGCGGACGCCGTTAAAACGGCGTTCTCTTTTTTTATAAATCGTTTTTTTTGCGTTTGTCGGGCATAACGGCGGAAAATTTGAATAACAATAAACAAAATTATGCAAAAAATACTATTGCAAAATACAATGCCGGTGGTATAATATTCTGTAAGCTTTGTTTGAGCAATAAAGCGCGAAAGGATGCGGATTATGTCTGTAAAAAAAGGACTGACCAGAATTTGTGATATTTACGCCTCTCCCGAAACATACGGCGGTAAAAGCATTACTGTCGGCGGATGGGTAAGAAACAGCCGTTTTTCCAATGCGTTCGGTTTTATCGAGCTGAATGACGGAACTTATTTCAAGCATGTGCAGGTTGTTGCCGAGGACGCCGGACTCGATAATTACGGAGAGATCGCAAAACAGAATAACGGCGCCTCGCTGACCGTTTCGGGTACGCTTACGCTTACTCCCGGAGCCAAGCAGCCGTTTGAGATAAAAGCGGATAAAATTGAAGTTTCCGGCACCTCGACACCCGATTACCCCCTTCAACCCAAAAAGCATTCGCTCGAATATCTGCGTTCGATTGCGCACCTCAGGCCGAGAGCCAATTTGTTCAACGCCGTGTTCAGAATAAGATCTACCGCGGCGCAGGGGATACACGATTTCTTTGCCAAAAACGGCTTTATATATGTCAACACGCCCATAGTGACATGCAGCGACTGCGAGGGCGCGGGCGAAATGTTTAAAATAACCACCTTCGATATGGATAACCCGCCGAGGAGCGAGGACGGAAAAATTGATTTTTCCAAGGATTTTTTCTCAAAGCCCGCGGGGCTTACCGTTTCCGGACAGCTTGAGGCGGAATGCTTTGCCCTGGCATATTCAAACGTATACACCTTCGGTCCCACCTTCAGAGCGGAAAATTCCAACACTCCGCGTCACGCGGCGGAATTCTGGATGATTGAGCCCGAAATGGCGTTCGCCGACCTTGAGGATTACATGGACACGGCGGAAGCGATGATCAAATATACCGTTAAATATGTGACGGACAGATGCGGAGCCGAGCTGGAATTCTTAAACCGGTTCGTGGACAAAAGCCTTCTCGAAAGAATAAACCTTGTGGCAAATTCCGAATTCGGCAGAATAACCTATACGGACGCGATTAAGCTGCTTGAGAACGCCAAGGCGGACTTTGAATATCCCGTGTTCTGGGGTTGCGATCTTCAAACGGAGCACGAAAGATACCTTACCGAAAAAATCTTCGGCAAGCCCGTATTCGTGACCGATTATCCGAAAGAAATAAAAGCCTTTTATATGCGCTTAAACGAGGACGGCAGAACCGTTGCGGCGGCGGATATGCTTGTCCCGGGCGTGGGAGAGCTTATCGGCGGTTCGCAAAGGGAAGAAAGGCTTGAAACGCTCGAAAAGAGGATAGACGAGCTTGGATTAAACAGGGAAGATTATTCCTGGTATCTTGACCTTCGTAAATACGGCGGCGTCAAGCACGCCGGTTACGGTCTCGGCTTTGAAAGACTCATCATGTATATCACGGGAATCACGAATATCCGCGACGTGGAGGCTTTTCCGAGAACGGTCGGCTGCGCGGAATTTTAAATATTTGGAGATGAATGCCTTGAATAAATGCGATTTGGAAAAACAATACAATGCTTATAAAGCAAGCGGAACGATACTCGATATGTCAAGAGGAAAGCCCGCTACCGAACAGCTTGACAACCTGTCGCCGCTGCTGACGGAAATAAAGCGTAACAGCGAATGCTATTCCGAAAACGGTATGGACTGCAGAAATTACGGGGGCCTTGACGGTATTCCCGAAGCCAAGAGCATTTTTGCGAATATTCTTGGGGTCAGCTCCGAAAACGTGGTGGTATGCGGCAATTCAAGCCTTAATATAATGTACGATACCATTTCCAACGGCTATGCATTCGGTTTAAACGGCTGTGAGCCCTGGAGCAGGCAGGGCATGGTGAAATTCCTCTGCCCGGTACCGGGTTACGACAGGCATTTCGCCATAACCTCGCTTTTCGGCTTCGAGTCTGTTAACATACCCGTGCTCAAGGACGGACCGGATATGGAGCTTGTCAGAAAATACGCCGAAAACGACCCTTCCGTAAAGGGTATTTGGTGCGTGCCGAAATATTCCAATCCGACAGGGGTGACTTTTTCCGACAAAGTCGTGAAGGAATTCGCAGCCCTGAAGCCCGCCGCCAAGGATTTTATCGTAATGTGGGACAACGCGTACGCGGTGCACGACTTCAACGACACTCCGGATAAGCTCCTTTCCGTGCTGAAGGAAGCGCAGGAACGCGGCACGCAGGATCTGTTTTATATATATACCTCGACCTCGAAAATCACCTGGTCCGGCGCCGGAATTTCCTGCGTCGCAATGAGCCTTGCGAACAAGGAAAGATACCTTAAAATCATGGGTATAAAGACCATCGGCTATGATAAGCTGGCAATGCTCAGGCACGCGAGGATGCTTAATGAGCATTTGCCCGAAATAATGCGCGGACACGGCGATATTATCAGAGCAAAGTTTGAGCTGTGCTATAAATACTTCGCAAAGCTTGAAAGGGAAATCGAAGGCTTTGATTTTTCACGTCCCAACGGAGGGTATTTTATAAATGTAAACGTACCCGCGGGGAAAGCGAAACGCGTGGTGTCTCTGGCGGCTCAGGCGGGCTTGAAAATCACTCCCGCCGGGGCAACCTTCCCGGACGGAATCGATCCGGAAGACAGAAATATCAGAATAGCCCCCACATATCCGTCACTGCGGGAATTGGAAGACGCGCTTAGGCTGTTTTCGATTTGCGTTCTTCTTGCCTGAAGGAAATAAGGCAGTTATATAACGATTAACGGTTGTGAATTTTGCACAGCCGTTTTTTGTTTAATTAAAGAAATTTGTTTATTTAGTGTTAATAATGATATGCAAGCCTTGCTATTTATATTTTTGTATGTTATAATCTATCATCAATAAGTATGGCGGGTCAGCCTTGAATGATATGGCTTTTCGGACGGAAAGATTTACACAA
Organism: Eubacteriales bacterium; assembly: GCA_028701715.1. Classification (GTDB taxonomy): domain Bacteria; phylum Bacillota; class Clostridia; order Oscillospirales; family CAG-382; genus UBA1206. The sequence goes on from JAQVQF010000004.1 coordinate 10,847, forward strand.
CGGTAATCATTATTGGCACAAAACGCTTATACAATACTATAAAGGGGATAGTAACCGTGTTAAAAAAGTCATTGAGTCTGATTTTTGCCGTGCTGTTAATTATGACGGCTTTTGCCTCGTGTGTCGGCAATGAAAGCGGAAATTCTTCCGCCGAAGAAAGTAAAAGCATACAATCGGGTATATCGGAAGAAACCTCTGATAACGACGAAACCACAGCCGATACCTCCGAAGGCTTTAAATACGCCACTTCGAAATACTTCGGAACGACCGTAAAAATTTTGACCGTCAATTCCGAAAGGCATACATACGGCGAACTCCAATATGTGCCGTACGATGAAGACGACGAGCAAAAGAGCAGCGCGATAAATGTAGCCGTTAAAGCCAGAAACGATTATATTTATGAAAACTACGGCATAACAATAAAAACAAGGACGGAAAAATATCCTACCGATGTCATTTATAATGAAATAATGACAAATATTGCCGATTATGATCTTGTCTGCGATTCTGTTGACAGAATGGTAATAAAGGTGCTGGAATCCTTGTTTATATCGCTCGACGATTATATAGACCTTGATGACAGCTGGTGGGACAAAGACGCTATCGACGACCTTTCGCTTGACGGTGTTAAGCATTTTCTGGTGTCGGGCGACTGCATGCTTACGGATGTCGACCATATTTATCTTACTCTTTTCAATAAAAAGCTGTATAATCAAAATACCGATATTGTAAGTGAATACGGAGATCTTTATCAGCTTGTAAAAGATTATAAATTTACGCTGGACGCTTATACCGAAATGTGTAAAGCGGTATCCGTTGCCGACACGGACGGCAACTGGTCGTTTGACGCCACTTACGGAAACCTTTCACATTCCTATGGCGCGACAATAATGGTAAACGGCGGAGGAGTTTCCACCGTAACGAAAAAAGCGGAAAGCGGTCTGCGCTGTACCGTTATGGACCAGCATTCACAAAATGTTTTTGATAAAGTATACGAGCTTATGTCCAATAGGCAGATAACTCAAAGAGCGGAGCTTATTATCGGGCAGGGCTCAAAACCCTCGACATACGGTTTTTCCGAGCTTGGGGAAATGTTCACAAGCGGCCGCGGTTTATTCTATAACACCACCGTTTCTTCGATATCCGGATTGAAAACATCCGAAGACGAGCTTGATTTTGATTTCGGCGTGCTGCCGATTCCGCTTTATAACGAACAGCAGGACAGCTATTATTGCGCGGTAAACCGTTATCAATCAAGCGTAATAGGCATACCCTTATCAAATGTGGATAATGTGGAAGCTTCGGTCTTCCTGCTCAACGCTTTGGGTTATTTAAATACCAGCATGCCCGGCAATGTGATAAGCTCATATTATGAAATTACCCTCAAGCTGCAGGGCTCCGACACTCAGGATGACTGCGATATGCTCGATCTCGTTTTCAAATCCAAATTTTATGACCTCGGCACCATATTCACCTTCGGAAGCCTTATGGGCCTTTACGGAGGGGTAATAAACAACGCCACCACCAACAATCTCACTTCAACCTTCGAATCATATCAGAACGGCATCGAACAGGCAATGGAGGATACATACCAAACTTATCTGGACAGCCTGCTGTAATTATGAATATAAAACGAATCCTTTCGTCAATGCTCCTTTTCATCCTCGGCATACCCGTATTTGCCGGCTTAAATACATATGCCGCGGACGAAAACCTGGCAAAAGGCTGTGATTACGAAATACACGCCGAAGCCTCGATAAACAACGCGTTTCCCGGTATGGTAATAACAGATGACGACAAAAAGCTTACAGACGGCAAAAAAGCCCCCGCGTCGGCTTCCTATAATGATGCCGCGTATCTGAAAATATATCGGGGCGTTTATACCACGGTACAGATTGACCTGGGTAAAAATGTGTATATAAACGGCTTTTCGGCGGGCTTTTTCGCTCAGTCGGCACACGCCGTGCTTTTACCGCGGGAACTGTATTTTTACATTTCCAAAGACGGCGAAAGCTGGTATACCGTATATGAAGCAACGGATAATACTATAAATGTATCCAAAGATATAGGACGCGTGGAAATGGGCTATACCGGTTCCGATTATTTCGAGGCGCGATATGTCAAAATAAAGTTTTCCACGGATGTATATGCTTTCTTAGACGAGATAGAGGTATACGGCACGGAATCCGCCGTCAGCGTAAAGCAATATACCTATGACGCCGAAAAAGAATATCCGAACGCGTTCGCTCCCAACGACAACTCGGCTATCGATAATATTTCAAATCTTGTATTGATGTACAACGGCGAATATTATAAAAACAGCCCTTATGACACCGGCTTTAACAGCTATGACGAGCTGCTCCCCTACGCGGCATACGTCGACAGCAAAAATGTCATTCAAGACACCATGTTCGATTCCTTTTTGTTCCTGCCCCTTGATCCGGGCGACAACGAAACCTATACCCTAAAAAAGCAATCGGGCTGGGAAGCGTATCTGACAAACACCGTCGGTGCGGAAAACGACATAAACATGACCGCGCTCGACAGGCTTGTGGGCGATATTAAAGAAACGCTTGAGCTTGATGCGGATTATAAGGTTAATGTGTTTATCACTGTTCCTTATACGGGCTTTACGACAGCGTCAACCTTCGGCAAGCTCGACGGTGAAACTGACGTTAAAACGGATTCGCTCGAAAACGTAACAAAAATTGTCGAATGGTACATAGACCTTGCTCTCGAAAAATTCGGTGAAGCGGGTTTTGAAAACCTCAACCTTACGGGCTTTTACTGGTATGAGGAGGTCGTTCTGTTTACGGCCAACGATTATGAGGTCGATTTTATAAAAGCCTACAATTCCTATGTTCACTCAAAGGGCTACGGCTCCATATGGATTCCGTATTACTGCACTCCCGGCGTTTATATGTGGAAGGAATTGGGCTTTGACTGCGCCTGCCTGCAATCCGGTTACGCTTTTCCCAGGGAAGAAGACAGCACGCTCGGGCAACAGCTCAGCGGAGTCGTCAATGACGCGATGAGCTTTGCGAAAAAATACGGCATGGGCGTGGAGATGGAAATAGCGGGTAACGCTACGGACAGATATATCGTGTACATTGAAAATGCCGTAAAGCTGGGCTGTATGGATAACGGTGTCACTATGTTTTATCAGGCGGGCGGTCCCGGCTTGTTCTACAACGCCTGCTATAACGCTTCCCTGCGTAATATTTATGATATTACCTACAGCTATATAAAGGCGAAGTACGAAAAATACGCTCCCGCGCTCGATTACAACGGTATTATACTTATTGAAAAGAACAACAGCAAAACAAACGGTACTCTGCCGGTAACCGATTTAGATACCAAAAGCAATAAACTGAAGATAAGTAAGCTCGAAACGGTATCCCACGGGAAGCTGTCGATTGACGGCGAAGGCTTTTTCGTCTATGTTCCTGATACCGATTATACCGGCGCCGACTCCTTCGGCTTTTCAGTTACCGACGGCATCAACGTTTCAGATATGTTTACCATAAATATATTAGTCGTGGATAAGCTTTTCAGATACAGCTTGTTAAATACCGAACTGAAGGACAGCAAAGCGGTGCTGTATACGGAAGGCGAAACCACAGGCACTGTCGAAAACGGTGAATTCGACATTTTCGAAGCGGCGGTTGACGCCGACAATGTCATTATTTCCGCGTCTTATACCGTTAATTCCGTAGTACCGGAAAACGGTTATGTAATTTCCGCCGCCGGTATAAAAGCTGCGGAGCTTGAAGCGCTCGTGTCCGTCGGTGACACCGTCATTCTTGACAAAATTACAAAGTCGCTGTATTTCATCCCGGAGGAGGCGCATGAAAACTCGGAAGACGGCTCGAAGGACGAAGCTACAGGCTCGGAGGATATTTCGACCGACAAAAACGGCGGAACAAAAAATATCGTGTTATGGATTATCGGCGCGACGGTAATTGCGTTGGCTTTAACCTCAGCGGCGGTGATTATAATAATAAAAACAAAAAAACATTTATAAGGAGAAGAGAAACATGAAAAGAATCTTAGCTTTTGCGATTGCTCTTATTTTCATATTCGCCTTCGTGTCCTGCGGCGGCGGCAATACGGAAGAGAGCAGTCAGACTCAGTCAAGCGAATCTAATGCTGACGAATCTTCGGCAGCCGGAGAATCCTCCGAAGCGGACGAATCCTCCGAAGCGGAAGAATCCTCCGAAGCGGAAGAATCCTCCGAAGACGAATCCTCAACGGAAACCCCGGTTGAAACCTATTTCGATTTCACCTTAACCGCTTTTATGGTAGGTGTTAACGTAGCCGTTACCGGCGAATCAGTGGTGGTGTTCACAACTAACGACGCCATCGCATCCGGCAACACCAAATATTCCATCAATGTACTCCTCGACAAGGAAAGCGACTGTCTGTACAAGGTCGTTTCAGTTGAAATAGGCAACGGTACGGGTTACACCGGAACTCTTGGCGACGGACAGATACTCCTTGCCGTTCATTCATCTTCCAGCAATATGGACGATATCGATGAGAATCAGAACGTTCCCGGCAAATTGGCGGCAATGGCTCTCGAGGCTGACGACCTTATCGCGATAGTCGGAATAGACGAAAACGACATCATTATGCTTAAGGAATACGAAGAAGGCGACGATCTCGAATATAAGCTCGAGCTACCCGCAAATCATGCTAACAAGAATTTCGTCTCGTTCGGCACCGCCGTAAATACCGGTATTAGAATTGCCGACTCAACCTCCATAGCTCTCACCAAGATAAACGCGGCTCCCGCATATGGCGATTCGGCTCTTTATACATACGAATGGGGCTTGGCTCTCGGCGACTACAACTGGAGCAAATTCGCAATACTTGTTTGCGAATATGACCATTCCGTATTCGGTTACGTTAAGAGTGTGCTTTATGACGTTGATTCCACCGAATCCAAGAAGGATATCGAGATCCCCGACGACGGCTTCATTCTTGCCGTTTCGCAAGACAATGCCACTCTTTACAATAAACTGAAGAATATCAAGTCCGGTGATAAATTCTATGTTCACGGCCTTCAAATTGCTCCTATCGGCTACGAAATCTCCGGCTGCACCACCGCTCCCGTTATTGACGGCTCAATCGGTCTTACCGAATGGAGCGATTTCCTCATCGATGAAGTCGATGAAAACAACGTATTCTGGGATTATTCGCAGTTTGAAGTAAACCAGTACGAAATAACCGCTAAAATTTATGCGACATATGACGCAAATAATCTTTATTTCGCGGTTGTGGTCGATACACCTGATCAATATTGCTCTGTTACATCTTCTGATGCCGTTAATATGTATAAGTATTGCTGCATTCAAGTTAATACCGTTGATCAGTCTCCTCTTTCCGAATATATGCTTTCGCATTATGATTATGTTATTGATCCAAAAGCCGTTAACGATGGTCATGTCCGCCAGTACGGCTTTGCCGTCAACCAAAGCGGAGAAACCGTTTTTGTATTATGGATGGGTTCAGGTACATTCACCGGTCAAGCAAAAGTAGTAAGAGATGCTGATGCTGAGCAGACTATTTACGAAGTTTCCATTCCTTGGACAGAAATAGGCGTTGATACTGTTGAAACAGGCGCTGATTTTGGTCTTTCTATCTCCATCAACACATCCAATGAGACAGAAGCTGCCGCCGGCAAGTGGAAGAACATTAAGCTTCGCGACGGCGGCGGAATAATCCTCAGAAATGACTGGACAAAAATTCCCGTAGCCACGCTTGATTAATATTAACTGAAGAAAAGGATTCAATATGAAATTAGGTGTAAGTTTATACAGCTTTCACGGATATGCGGATAATTCCAAGCTCGGAATAAAAGGCTGCATAGACAAGGTTAAGGAAATAGGCGGCGAAGGTGTTGATATTGTCGAAGGCCCTCCCTTCGCCACTCAGAAAGAATATATCGCATATGCCAAGGATATAGGCGAATATTGCAAAAAGGTCGGGATAGAAGCCTGTTGCTTCTGCGTGGGCAGTGATTTTATCAACGGCTGTGACGGCGATATTGACGCGGAAATAGAGCGTGTCAAGGGCAGAGTCGATGTAGCGGCGGCGTACGGATGCAAATTTATGAGGCATGATGCCACTTACGGCTTCAACGCCTCGATCAAGCATTCGCGCGGCTTCGACAACGCTCTCCCAAGACTCGTCAAGGGTTACAGAGCGGTTACGGAGTACGCGGCGACCAAGGGTGTAAAAACCTGCGTCGAAAACCACGGATTTTTCGCTCAGGACGCCGACAGGATTGAAAAACTGATAAACACGGTGGCGAACGATAATTTCGGCGCTCTTGTGGATATCGGCAATTTCTCCTGCGCGGACGAATACAATCCCCGTTCCGTCGGTATCATGGCACCCTACGCGTTCCATGCCCACGCCAAGGATTTTCATATAAAATCCGGCAACGGCGAAAACCCCGGCGACGGCTTTTTCCAATCCAGAGGCTGCAATTACCTCAGGGGCTCGATAATCGGTCACGGCGACGTTCCCGTCAAGCAATGCATAAACGCTCTCAAGCGCGCGGGCTATGACGGATATCTGATGATTGAGTTCGAAGGCATGGAAGACCCTGTAGTCGGTATAAACGTAGGTATGAAAAATCTGAAAAGGCTCATGCTCTGATCGGATAAACAGGAAAAACGGCAACGTATGGGATGCCGCAAAGCATCCCATGCGCTGTCTGTGTCTATAACGGCGGATAACATATGAATGACGTCATTCTTGCCAAGAAGATAAAATTAAAAAAGATTTCGCGTATTATAATTATTGCGGTCGTTTCGCTTGCCGTTCTGCTCGCGCTGCTTTGGGTTGTGTCGCTGTTTTTTCAAAGAGACAAGATACCCACGCGTGTTGTGGATAAATCTATTCGCTTTTCGACCGTGGATTATAAAATAAATATTTTTGACGACCCTGTTTATGTCGGTAAAGAACGCAATATAACATATCTCGAATTCGGCACGGGTTCGATTATCGGCAACAATTATAACGGGGACGACGAATGGCACGGTATATCCCCGGCTTCCGAATACGCGAAATACTGCGATGAAGCGGTCTTTTTCAGAAATTATTTTATATGTCTGATTTCCGGCGACTATATATCCTATCCCGAGTTTTTTACCGACAATTTTTTTAATTATTATACTATTCCGGAAAAATTCACCATGCAGAAGCTTTATGATATAACGGTTGAGCTTTATAACAGGGAAGAGGTCGATTATAACGACGAAAAAGCCGTCATAGAGCAATATATCGTAAGCTACAGAATAATGAACAACAACGCTTCGTTCCGCGGAGACGTAGGGTCCGACATATCCAAACCGCTGTATTTTAAGATGTTAAAATATAACGGAGAAATTAAAATAGAAGCAATAACATTCATAAAGGAAAAGAAAGCATAATTACCGCATGAAAAACGAATTCAAAAGAATATTATACATATTTTTATCTCTGTGTATTATCCTTACCGTCGCTTTGTTTATAAGCTGGGTGGCAGACGGGGGAGAAGGTCCGGAAACGAGTACGGAGCTTTCCGAAAACAATGCGATTTCAAACGATGAATCAAACGCGGCGTCGGAAGCGTTTGCGGAACAATCCGAAAATTCCGGCGAACAAAGCGAAATTTCCCAAGACGAAATTTCACAAAACATATCTTCCGAAGAAAGCGCCGACGATATTTCCGCGGAAATATCCGAAGAGCATAACATTGCCGACGGATTTCCCGTCAATTATATTGAAAGAAACGTTACCGCCGGTTATGTAGCGGTTTACAACGTAACAGACGGCAAATATATATACGGTAAAAACGAAAACGAAAAATGCTACCCCGCATCCCTGACAAAGCTTGTGACGGCTCTTCTTGCCGTAAAATATATCAGTCAGGATGATATTATTACCGTGGGTAACGAAATCACAAGGATCGGCAAGGGCTCAAGCACGGCATACCTTATTGTCGGTTACCGAATGAAGCTGGAGGTTCTGCTTGACGCTATGATGCTGCCGTCGGGCAACGACGCGGCATATGTCGCCGCCGTAACTATAGGCAGGAAAGTGCTTGAAAATGATAACGCGACAATAGATGAAGCTCTCGATTGTTTTTATGCCACGGCAAACGAATATGTCAGATCTATAGGCTGCGTGAACACCAATATAGCGTGTCCGGACGGCTATCACGACAATAATCATTATTCCACCGCCTGGGATTATGTGCTTATATCCCGCGAAGCGTTGAAGGACAGCTTAATCGCCAAGGTGGTAAAAAAGAAAATCGCCTATGACACTCTTGCCGACGGAACGCAGGTCAGTTATACGAACGGTAATCAGCTTTTATTTGAAACAAATTATGTAACCGGATTAAAGACGGGTACAACCAACGAAGCAGGATACTGCATAGCCGCTTCTGCCGAATATAACGGCGTTGAACTGATTGTTATAGTGATGAAATCAACCTCCGCCGCAGCGCGTTACAGCGACGCACAGAAGCTTATATCAGCGTCCTACGGATGGTTTGAATCATAAAATCATTTCCCGGTATTTTATATACCGGGGATTTTTTTCTTGCTTTTTTACATGACGGAATATATAATAAGTACGAGGTGTGTCATCATGAAAAAAACCGTTTCAGTGCTTGCGGTATTTATTCTTATATTATATTGTTTTACCTCCTGCGGGACGGAAGACGGCAAGGAAAGCGCAAATTCGACTGCCGGCAATTCTTCCGCCGAAATCCAATCGCAAACGGATAACACATCCGAGGAAATGTCGGAAGAAACCGATCCTCTCGCTCATATCGAACAGCAGAATCTTAACCGTACCGTGACCTTTCTTGTCAACGGCGATATATATGACCGTTATATGTCGGTGGAAATATTGCCGAACGATAACTCGCCCGACCTTATATCCGAAGCGGTGGCGGAAAGAAACCGTATTGTGGAGCAGAAATTGGGTGTAAATATTGCCGAATTGAGGGTGACAGCCGACCAGATGATGACCAGGATACGCACGGCGGCGAGCAGCTCGGCGAACGAATTCGATGTGGCGATGCCCTATCTGTATGTCGCGGCGGCGCTCACCTCGGAGAAAATGTTTTATGATCTCAATGATTTTTCCAATATCATAAATTTCGACGCGGATTACTGGAACAAACAAGCCAGGGACGCGTTGACCATAGACAACAAACTCTATTTTGCCACCGGCGATTTCTCCTTGCTTTCGTTCGAATGCACTCATGCGATAGTTTTTAATAAAACCGTACTCAACAGGGTGGAGGGGGAATCTCCTTACAGCCTTGTCGAAAGCGGTAACTGGACATATGACACGCTTACGATGCTTGCCAAGCTTGCGACGGCCGAAACCGACGGAACGGACGGCATGACCTATAAGGATTCATACGGCTTCTGGGTGGACGGGGATTATATACTGTCTATGTTCATCGGCTCCGGGGAAAGGCTTTCGACCAAGGACGGAGATGATTTCCCGGCAATAGACATATATACAAATCGCTCGGTAGACGTGATTAAGAGCCTCACGGACCTTGTCAATGATAAAACCTCCTCGTTTTATATCGAATCCTGTCATACACAGGCGGTGGCGGCGGGTGATAAGGATTGCTATTTTGCCGCGACAAAGGCTTTTGCCGAAGGACGCGCGCTTTTCAGATCCTTATCGCTCGTAGATCTACACGAGCTTTCCGCTTTCGAGGTGGATTACGGCATTCTTCCCACGCCGAAATATAACACCGAACAGGATGATTATTATTGCTTCGGCTCGACACAGACGGTTACCGCGGCGGCTATACCCATATCTCACGACGACCCCGCAACCGTCGCTCTGGTGCTTGAGGCGATGGCGGCGGCTTCGCAAAACACGGTAAAATACAACTATTATGAGGTGCTTTTAAAATCCCGTAAAATACAGGACCAGGAATCCGAAATAATGCTTGATGTTATTTTTAAAAACCGCGTATATGATCTTGCGGACATCTATAACTGGGGCGGCATACGGAGTCTTGTCGTAGACACCGTTACGAACGGAGGCTATACCTTCACATCAAAATGGCAGTCCGTCAGCGATGCCGTTATATCCAAAATGGAAGAAACAATAGACTTTTTCAGGGAATAAAGGAGATATAAAATGAAAATCAAAGGAATTCACCATATAGCGATAAAAGTTAAGCCCGAGCAATTCGACCGGGTGACGGGATTTTATAAAAGCCTTCTCGGACTGAAGACCGTCCGCTCCTGGGGGAACGGCGAAAACCGTGCGGAAATGATTTCCACGGGGGACAATTCGGTGCTTGAAATAATGTCCAGCCCGAAAGCGGAGGAGGTCCCATCCGAAGGCGCTCTCAGGCATATAGCTTTCGCCTGTGACGACTGCGAAGCGTACGGAAGGCTATTAAAAGAAAACGGCTTTGAATTTATAATCGAACCAAAGGAAGTCATCCTCGGCAGCGAGCCGCCTTATCCCGTAAAAATATGCTTTGTAAAAGGAATCGCGGGCGAAATTATCGAATTTTTTGAAGAAAAATAAAAAAAATAAAGCTGTTTACGCCATAAAACAACACTTAAATAATTCATAATACGAGTACCTTTAACATGGCGGAACGCACGCAAAAAAAATATTTTTTTTTGAAAAAAGGTATTGCAAAAATTATTAAAGTGTGTTATCATACACAAGCGCCCGTGAGGGAAGCATACCGTGGTTCGGTAGTTCAGTTGGTTAGAACGCCAGCCTGTCACGCTGGAGGTCGTGGGTTCGAGCCCCATCCGAATCGCCAATACTATTCAATGATTATGCCTCTGTAGCTCAGTTGGTAGAGCAAGGGACTGAAAATTCCTGTGTCGTTGGTTCAATTCCGACCGGGGGCACCAGATCATTGAATAGTATCTAAACGCGGATTTAGCTCATTTGGTAGAGCGCCACCTTGCCAAGGTGGAGGTAGCGGGTTCGAACCCCGTAATCCGCTCCAATTTTTATGATGTGCTTTGTTCTTTTGCAGCGTGAAATCACGGCGGAAGAACGGGGTCGAAAACACATACATCGTAAAATCCATAAGCGGTTCATTCCGCGGTGATAAACGGATTTTGGTCCGTTTATTTGCTGATGTGGCACAGGTGGTAGCGCACATCCTTGGTAAGGATGAGGTCATGAGTTCGAATCTCATCATCAGCTCCAAAAAAAAGCGAGTCGAATGACTTGCTTTTTTTAATAAAGTCGCTCCTGCGGGACCGATGAAGAGCGTCAATAAAGCTGCCGCATTAAGTCGTTTACTTCGTTTGCCAATGAAAGAAAAGTCGGCTTTGCTTTATTAACCGACGAAAAAATGCTTTATTCATCTTTTCCGTGATCCTTATACATAAACAAATCCCTTGAAACCGCTGAAATGACGGTATTTTCAAGGGATTTTTATTGAGAAAATATTTTTGCATACGGCATTCGGTAATGATGAAAAATCCCCCGTAAAGTAAAATGAATTTTCATTCATTGACATAATGCCTTGAAAACGGCTGTTTGACATGATATAATAAACTCAAGCATAACACGGAAAGTCAGGACATTATAATGAGTATTCATTCTGAAAAAGCAAAGGAAAATTTTGAAAAAGGCTATAACTGCGCTCAATCGGTGCTGCTTGCCTTTTCGGACGTGACGGGACTTGATGAAAAAAGCGCGCTGCTGCTGTCCTCTTCTTTCGGCGGGGGTATGGGCAGACTGCGTGAGGTCTGCGGAGCGCTTACCGGAATATTCATGGCGGCGGGGCTTATTTACGGCTATACGGATACCACCGACAATGAAGCAAAAGCGGCGCATTACGGGCGAATTCAAACGCTTGGGCTTAAATTCAAGGAAAAATACTCGACATTTCTTTGCAGAGATCTTCTTGAGCTGGATATAATACACGATATTCCCACTCCGGAGCCGCGTACTCCGGAATACTATCAAAAAAGAAAATGCTCGCAATATGTCGAATTCGCGGCGATGCTGCTGGATGAATACATGGAAGACCACGGTGACGGAAAATGACGATACACGGATTGCAAAAGCTTACGCTGCTCGATTACCCCGGTAAAACGGCGTGCACGGTATTTACTGCGGGCTGCAACCTGCGCTGCCCGTTTTGCCATAACGCGTCGCTGGTGACCCGAATCAACGACAGCGGTATTATGACCGAGGAGGAATTTTTTATGTTCCTCGGGAAACGCAGGGGAATTCTTGACGGCGTATGTATAACGGGCGGCGAACCGCTTTTACAAAACGACATACGAGATTTTATTATAAAAATAAAAAAAGCGGGCTTTTTGGTTAAGCTTGACACCAACGGCTTTATGTCGTCGCGCCTTTCGCGGCTGACAGACGAGAAGCTTATTGATTATATCGCCATGGACATTAAAAATTCTCCGGCAAAATATGCCGTCACCTCCGGTATCGAAGCGTTAAATATCGACGAGATTTATCAAAGTATTAAAACTATATTAAATTCCGGTATAGATTACGAATTCCGTACAACAGCCGTTTTTGAATATCACGATATTTCAGATTTTTGCGCTATAGCCGAAATGATAAAGGGAGCCAAGGCCTATTATATCCAGAATTTTGAGGATTCCGGGGACACCGTTGTAAAAGGTCTTCATCCGTTGCCAGAGAAAATGCTGCTTGAAGCAAGAGAAGAAGCCATGAAAATTTTAAGCCATGTGGTTATCCGCGGCATTTAGCTTTCAACATTTTGTATATCACGCGGTTATAATTAAATAAAAACACAATATATTGTAAAATACCTGTTGACAAGGTTTTTTTTATATGATATTATTATTTCACTGACAAAAAACACAAAGGGGATAGACGGATGTATCAGGTAATAAAAAGAGACGGAAAAGTAACGGAATTCAACATCGCAAAAATCGCAAACGCAGTTA
>JAQVQF010000139.1 GCA_028701715.1 Eubacteriales bacterium
CGACATTTTCTTCTGGGATGACATACTCGGCAAAGCGCTTGAAATATCCTCCATGGGCATAAGGGTTGACGGCGCTTCCATGGCAAGCCAGCTTGAGGAAGCCGGAAAAACAGAAAGAACGGGACGCATGTTCCATAAGCTTGTGCTCGACGGCACGCTTCCTCTCACCATCGGCGGGGGCATAGGTCAATCGAGGCTTTCCATGCTGTTGCTCGGCAAAGCGCATATAGGCGAGGTGCAAAGCTCCGTATGGGACAAGGAAACCCTTGAAAAAGCCGAAAAGACCGGGATTGTTATTCTATAAATTTTATCATGCGAAAAAACGCGCCCCGAACACGGGACGCGTTTTTTACTGCGATATTTATTCCGTTCTCAACGCCACGACAGGATCCTTCTTTGAAGCCATTCTTGACGGTATAAGTCCCGCAATAAATGTCAGCGTCATGGATATCAACACAAGCACGACCGCTCCGGCGACCGGCAGCGACGCTATATTATAAATATCCGAAAGCGAGCCTATTATCATATTCAACGGTATAATAAGCACCAGGGTAAGCAATATTCCCATAATGCCCGCTGCAAATCCGACTATCAATGTTTCGGCGTTGAACACTCTCGAAATATCCTTCTTGGACGCGCCTATAGATCTGAGTATACCTATTTCCTTGGTGCGCTCAAGCACCGATATATAAGTAATGATGCCTATCATAATCGAGGACACCACAAGGGATATTGACACAAAAGCGATAAGAGCATAGGAAATGAAGTTAATTATTATGGAAACGGAGGACATAAGCAGTCCGACATAGTCGGTATACTCAATGGCATTTCCGTCATCGGCGTGCTCCTTGTTATAATTATCTATTATTTCAAGTATTTTATCCTTCGCCGCAAACGAATCCGCGTAAATTCTGATAACCGAGGGCTTGTCGGTATCAACTATGCCTATCTTTTGGCATACGGATTCATAGGTTATGTCCGAGGACAGCACATTCTTGAACAAAGCAATCACCTGCGTTTCGGACAGCATGGAGATATATGCCTCGAAAGCCTGACGCTGTTGTTCCGGGAGCGTGTCTATATACGCTTGAATTTCCGCCATGGTTATTTCACCGCTGATAAATTCCAGTCCTGTAAGCACGTTTCTCGCGGGGTCGGCTATCTGCTGTTTGGCTATTTCGGAATTCATAATATCATTGATGAGCTTTGAGGTCAATTCCGAGGAATAGCCTATCGCGCCTGAAGCCGAGGTGGAAATTGCGTTTTCGTCGGGTTTGATTATACCCACTATTTTCAATGTTATTGTGTTTTCCGTATTTTCTCCGTAGACAAGAGCTTTTATATAATCCTCGTCGCCTGACATATCGCTCCATACCTGATATTCTGCGCCGTTAACCTCAACGACATGTTCCTTCACAAAAAAGTCGGAATTAAGCACAAGCTTGAATTCGGTGTTTAAAATATCGTCATACTGAATCACCGTCTGCTCGGTGTCAAGCGTCTCACCGCTCTGGTTGGCTTCCATTATGTCTTCCAGCTCCGACACATCCTTCATGCCGAGGGCGTACATCGCCATATCGCTCAGTTCGTTGTTTTCATCTACGATAAGCACCACCTCGTCATAGCTGTTCGGCCAATGACCTGCGACAACGTCAAACTGCTTATCCAAAAGCTCCTTGTCGTCGAGCATTTCGGTCCATACCGATATACCCGCCGATTCCGAAGAACCCGACTGATACATGGGATTGAGCGAGCCTGCCATCTGACCGCGCAGCTTGGCAAGTATATCGCTGGGGTTAACCTTCAAAAGGCTTTGAACACCGTTTTTATCTGTATACATAGTGTAGATATTCAGATCGATCCCATACCCGTACTGTACCGTGGAAACATACTCGCTCATACCGCTGTCAGAGCTTTCGATAAACTTCTTGAAAGCCTCAAGGTTGTTTTCCTTTACTTCAGCAAGCATAGAATTTATCATTTTTGATGCCACGGTATTGGAATACACGGCGTCAAGGTCATGCTTTTCTTTGCTTTTTCCGGCGTCCGACATGGACTGCAGCAGGCTGACCATATCCACCGCTTCCTTTGTGATTTCAAGCGGATAGGAAGAAAGGGTGTCCTCCTGCACGCGGTTTATATACAGCTGTATACCGTTTGAAAGGGCAAGAATCAAGGCTATTCCTATAATTCCTATGCTTCCGGCAAAGGATGTAAGCACGGTACGACCTTTTTTTGTCATTAAATTCTTCAGCGAAAGAGAAAGCGCGGTGAAAAACGACATGGAGGTCTTTCTTATTTTTACACCCGCGGTGCTTGTTACTTTTTTGGCGGGAAGTTCTCCCTCCCTAAGCTCATCGCCTATGATATTTCCGTCAAGCAGTTTGACTATACGGGTTGAGTATTTTTCTGCAAGCTTGTCATTATGTGTCACCATTATGACGAGCTTATCTTTTGATATTTCCTTTAGGATATCGAGCACCTGCATGCTGGTCTTGGTATCGAGCGCGCCGGTGGGTTCGTCGGCGAGGATAATATCGGGGTCGTTGACCAGAGCTCTTGCTATGGCAACCCGCTGCATTTGTCCGCCCGAAAGCTGGTTGGGCTTTTTTTTCAGCTGATCGCCCAGCCCCACCTTTTCAAGCGCCGTGATGGCTTTCCTTTTCCTTTCGTGTTTTGATACGCCGGAAAGTGTAAGCGCCAGTTCGACATTGGTTAGCACCGTTTGATGCGAAATAAGATTATAGGTCTGAAAAACAAAGCCTATAGTGTTATTACGGTAAACGTCCCAATCGTAATCCTTAAAGGATTTCGTCGATTTTCCCCTTATTAACAAATCGCCTTCCGTATATCTGTCAAGACCGCCGATGATATTTAGCAGCGTGGTTTTACCGCAGCCGGAAGGACCGAGTATCGAAACAAATTCGTTTTTACCGAATTCGATATCCACCCCTTTGAGAGCATTAACCTTTGTGCTTTTCGATACATAATCCTTTTTGATGTTTTTTAATATAAGCATTAACCGATCCTCTGTTTTCTGCATTTTTCTGCCGCCGCCTTACAAAAGATGCAAAGCGAACGATAAAAATTTTTGGTTTCCTCCTCGCCCATGCTTTCCAGCACCGAAGCGAACATAATAATCCTTTCGTTGCGGCGCGCAATCGCCGCAGCCCTGCCTTTTTCGGTTAAAATCACCGTTGTGCGGCGTTTGTCAAGCGTGTCGGAGCCTCGTTTTATCTCTCCCCTGGCTTCAAGGTGATTAAGCACCACGGAAACCCTTGCCGATGATATTCCCATAATTTCGCAGATTTGCTTGGGGAAGACCGTTCCTTCGGCAGCGAGAAGATAATTTAAAATACATATCTCACCCTTGGTCACTCCGTCGACACTCAAGCGGGATTTAGACTTAAAGACTACGGAAAGCTTTTCAATAAGCTCTTCCGCTGTTTTATTGTAATTCAAAATAACCCTCCTTTTTTGCTAACAGCGTTAGCAATTATATCATTGCGCTCGGGTGTTGTCAATAATATTAATAATTGTTAACAAAAAAATAAAGCCCGTTTAACACGGGCTGATTTAATTAGGGTAAACTCTAAAAATTGCGATAAAAGCGTATAAACTTATAAACAAGCTAAAGCGCTTGATAACAAAGGTATATTTTATTGTAACAGTCGTCTTCTGCGGCTTTTCGATAAAACCCTAATCCGTTTTTACTTTTTTTGCATTTTCTTTACGGCTTTCGAAACAATCAACGCGGTGCTGTAAATAACGATATACAGCAGAGTCGCCATAAATACGAAAAGTATTATTTGTCTTGCGTCCGTTCCGGCATTTGCCATTATGAACGCCGACGCAAGCATGGCTGCGTATAGAATCAGTATATGAAACAGGCGTTTTGCGGAAGACGGCAGCTTTGTGTCAAACAGCAGAAAGGACGATCCGAAAACGCAGGAAAAAGCAAACAGGGTTACGATGTTTTTAAAGAGCAGCCGGTAAATGCCTATATCATTACTGATATCGGACATGCCTGTTGCCAACGCAAGCGAGTATATCAATACCGAAACGGTAAAAAACCACGAGGAACGATTGGCTGTTTGACGAAATCTATTCATTTATAATCTTATAACCATACCTTTCTGTCAAACCGTAAATGCTTTGCTTGTCGAAATTGCGGCTATTAAAACCGCAAAGATAAATATTTCCGTTTATCGGTTGTCGGCTGTCGGATGTCGGCTGTCGGCTGTCGACTGTCGACTGTCGGCTGTCGGATTTATCTGACAGCGTTTGCGTGTTTGGAATTAAAACGAAAAATGCAAAACGCAAAACGCATGCCGTATTGAAAGACTATTTTTCTGATTTTTCACCGACTAAAAATCTTTCAAGCCCGGCGGGCAGAGATTCGGTGAAAGCCGAGGCGGTAACCAGACAATTTATGTTTCTCTCTTCGAGTATTTTTTCTATTCTGAACATGAATTCACCAAAGGAAGCCATGTCTCCTCCGCATATTTTTAAAGCGGAATCGATGTAAATATCGGTAACGTCGTAATTTCCCGCCAGAATGCCGCATATAAAACCATAAAATTCGTCGGCGTCGATAATGCTGTAGCTTTTCGCGTCAACAAGACGAACCTGCGGTTTAAGCTGATAAGCAAGCTCCCTGCCGTATTCCACACATACGACCGAGCCTTTCGATTCAAGGGCGCTGCTGTTTGCGGCTTCAATTAAGGCTTTGGTTTTTCCGGTACCTTTGGCTTCCATAATTAACTTTATCATATCGCATCACACTCCGTTATTATTTTACTACTTTTTTTGTAATTTTACAAGCCTTTTACATGTTTTTTATTTTTTCTTCTATAAAAACTTTCGCGTCTTCATATCCCGGCTTGCCTAAAAGGGCGAACATGTTTCTTTTATATGCTTCCACGCCCGGTTGATCGAAAGGATTTACGCCCAGCATATATGCAGAAACACCGCAGGAGGCGAAGAAAAACCAGCACAGTTCGCCGAAAGACAGCTCGTCCTTTTTATCGAAACCTATTTCAAGCACCGGCACCATACCGTCGGCATGAGCGAGCGAGGTTCCTAAAAAAGCTTTGCTGTTTATCTCGGACAGGGCTTTGCCGGAAATATAGTTCAGCCCGTCAAGGTTTTGATCGTCGTCGCTTATATTCAGGTCGGACGAAATGTTTCTTTGTGTCAGCACCGTTTCGAAAAGTATTCTTTGCCCGTCCTGAACATATTGTCCGAGAGAGTGAAGATCGGTGGAAAATATCGCGCTTGTGGGGTAAATGCCTTTTCCGGTCTTTCCCTCGCTTTCGCCGAAGAGCTGCTTCCACCATTCCCCGTAGGAGCGTAAAAACGGATCATAGCTGACCAGCATTTCGGAACATTTTCCCTTTTGTAAAAAGTAATTACGCAGTAACGCGTATCGGCAGGCGGCGCAGGACAGCTTTTTTTCAATAAATTCTTTTCTTGCCGCCGCCGCGCCCTCCGTAAACGCGTCAATATCGCAGCCGCAAACGGCAAGCGGTAAAAGACCCGCCGCCGTAAAAACCGAAAATCTGCCCCCTATATCATCGGGCACTACAAAGCATTCGTAGCCTTCGGCTTTCGCAAACGATAGCAGAGCGCCCCTGTGAGCGTCGGTGGTGACAAAAATCCTGTCCTTAAGCTCTTCTTTCGTATATTTCGACTCCATGAAGCCTCTTATAAGTCTGAAAGCTATAGCGGGTTCGGCGGTTGTTCCCGATTTGGAAATAACGTTCACGGCGACACGCTTGTCACGGCATATGTCAAGCACGATTTTTATTTCTTCACCCGAAAAGGAATTGCCGAGGAAGTAAATTTCCGGATAATCCTTGGTTATTTGATTATAATAGGGTGTTTTCAGGAAATCGACGGCTGCTTTCGTTCCGAGATAGGAGCCGCCGATTCAAATGACAATAAGCGCATCGGAATTACCGCGTATCATTGCCGCCGCACGTTTTATCCGTTCCGTTTCT
>JAQVQF010000140.1 GCA_028701715.1 Eubacteriales bacterium
TTTTATCAACTGGATGGCTTATAAATATGAAAGCCTGCAGTGGTATCAGGAGGATATGTTCTTCCTCGATTACCAGAACGGGATGAAATACGAGCATCTTGAGGATCCGAAGGTCACGGAGCTGCGACAGAAAATTTCGATGATGAAGGACCACATCGCGGGCGGACTCATACAGCTTTACTGGTGCTATTGGTTCGTCACCGCCGCTACGGTCAACATTATCCTTTCGGTAACGCTGACGGCATCGATGCTTTCCATGACCGCGAAAGGCGATTTTAACGGCTTTTTTGCTTTTATTAATTCTCCGCTTTCATCCGTTGTGGTGCTGCTGCTGATCGGCATAAACGTCGTTGTGCAGATTATCGCGTCCAACCGCGAAACGCATAAAAGCTATGCGATCTGGGAGGAATTCACCAAGAAAAACATAAGGGTCAACGCTTTTCTGAGACACGACGGCAACGACTGTATCATTTTCGATATGCGCAAGCTTATGCTTAACGAAATGTCGCGGGTTTGGCTCGACAAGTCGTTTTTCACGCGATCCAATAAAAACCGATTGAAATATAACACCTACCGCACGGTTTGGACGGCGGTAATGAATATCGCGCTGTTCATTTTTATCGGAGCGAAGGCGTATATCGGGGTATTCGGTATAGGCAGCTTCGTGCTGTACCGCGGCACGGTCGAAAAATTCATTGAAGCGGTGTCGAATTTCGGGACAAGAATCGGCAGGCTTTTTGAAAACAACAAGTATCTTCTCCCTCTCTTTGAATATCTCGACCTTCCGAACGAGACTGAGAAAGGCACGCGTCATATTCAAAGACGCGAGGATAACAGTTACGAGATAGAATTCCGCAACGTCAGCTTTAAATATCCGCGAAGCGAGGATTATTCTCTGAGGGATGTATCAATAAAATTTCGCATCGGCGACAAAATGGCGGTCGTGGGTATGAACGGCAGCGGCAAAACCACCTTTATCAAGCTGCTTTGCCGTCTTTATGACCCGACCGAGGGCGAAATACTGCTCGACGGCGTCAATATTAAGGATTATAACTATATCGAATATTTGGAGCTTTTTTCCGTGGTATTTCAGGATTTCAGTTTGTTTTCCGTGAGTATCGGCGAAAACGTGGCGGGCAGCAGGGTTTACGATGAGGAACGGGTAAAAGAATGTCTCGCCATGGCGGGCTTCGGCGAAAGGCTTTCCGCTCTTGAAAAAGGAGTAAAAACCTATCTTTACCGCAATTACGAAAACGACGGGATCGACATTTCGGGCGGCGAGGCTCAAAAAATCGCACTCGCCAGAGCGCTTTATAAAAACGCGCCCTTTATAATTCTCGACGAGCCGACGGCGGCGCTCGATCCGGTAGCGGAAGCCGATGTCTATTCAAAATTTGACGACATAGTAGGCGGCCGAACCGCCGTGTATATAAGCCACAGGCTTTCATCCTGCCGCTTCTGCGACGATATTATCGTGTTCGACAAAGGCAGGATAATCCAGCGCGGCAGCCATGATACGCTCGTAGCAGACGAAGCGGGCAAATACCGTGAGCTGTGGCACGCACAAGCACAGTATTATAATTGAGTTAGGGTGATGAGAATCAAATGTAGGGGCGGATATTATCCGCCCGCCGTTCTCCATTATTTATGGTTTATACTATGAACTGTCATTAATTATTACCTGCTTTAGTTTAATGATAATGAAATACAAAATAGCGGGCGGATTATATCCGCCCCTACGCTCAATCAAAGCATCTCTCATTTATATTAAACTACATCTAATTGTTATGTAACGGATGGATAGTTTGAAATATTAATATAAACCACTTCACATGAGTATACCCATGCCGTTTTTGTTTTTCCAAACACTCGGCATGGGCTTTTTCAATTATTATGCAGTTTCAAACTGGCTGTTGTACAGCTCCGCATAGAAGGCGCCTTTTTCAAGCAGTGCGATGTGACTGCCGCTTTCTACAATATCCCCGTCTCTCATTACAAGGATAATATCCGCGTTTTTGATGGTGGAGAGCCTGTGGGCGATGACAAACGAGGTCCTGCCCTCCATCAGCTTATCCATTGCGCTCTGGATTTGTGTTTCCGTGCGGGTATCGACCGAGCTTGTCGCTTCGTCGAGTATAAGCATGGGAGCGTTCTGTATCATGGCGCGGGCGATGGTCAGCTGTTGCTTTTGACCTGCGGAAAGACTCGATTCATCATTCAACACGGTATCGTAACCGTGAGGCAATGTTTTAATAAAATGATGTATTCCAACCGCCTTGCAGGCGTTTTTTACATCCTCGTCGCTTACGTTTTCTTTACAATAAACGATATTTTCTCTGATAGTCCCCTCAAACAGCCAGGTGTCCTGGAGGACCATGCAGAAAAGCTCGTGTACGTTTTCACGCGTTAGCTCGCTTATGGGTATGCCGTCTATGAGTATCGAGCCGCTCTTAATCTCATGAAAACGCATCAAAAGGTTAACCATCGTGGTTTTACCGGCACCTGTCGGCCCGACTATGGCGATTTTTTGACCGGGTCTGGCGATTGCCGAAAAATCATGTATAACCGTCACGTCGGTATCCTCGTAGCCGAAGCGCACGTTGCGGAATTCGATTTCTCCCTTTGCCGATGTGAGAACCTTGGTTTTATGGCTTTCGTCCTCCAGCTCCTCTTCGCCCAAGAATTCAAACACACGCTCGCTTGCCGCCGCGGTGGACTGCAGGCTCATGGCGGCCTGAGCAAACTGGGAAAGTGGCTGGGTAAACAATCGGATATAAACCATGAAGGCGACAATAACGCCTATACTTACAGTGCCCTTTATGGCGAGCGCCGCGCCCGTTACACATACGGCGACATAGCCGAAATTTCCTATGAAAACCATTATCGGCATCATCAGGCCCGAAAGAAATTGGGATTTGAACGCGCTGTTGCGCAGGCTTTCATTTATTTTATCGAAACTTACCTTAGCTTCGGGTTCGCCGTTATACGCCTTGACCACGTTGTGGCCCGCGTAGAGTTCCTCAACATGACCGTTCATGGCACCTAAATCCTGCTGTTGTTGGGTAAAATACTTTTGGGATTTGGACATTATAAGCGTCATAAGCGTAAAACCTATAATCGTCGAAACAATTGCGGCGACAGTCATCAGGACATTTGTGATAAACATCATTAGCAGAGAGCCGATAAACAATGTTGAAGCCGATACCAGCATACCTATGCTTTGGTTCAAGGTCTGTCCTATCGCGTCCACGTCGTTGGTGACGCGGCTTAAAATATCGCCGTTGGAGGTTTTGTTGAAATACCTTATGGGCAGCTTGTTTATCTTATGGGATACGTCGGTGCGTAATTTTTTCGTTATCCGCTGGGTGACGGTCGCCATGATAAAGCCCTGCGTAAACGATGATACCGCGCTGATTGAGTAAATGACGACAAGAGCAACGCATATGGCTGTGATTGCTTCCATATCGATTCCCGTCATAATACCTTCTTTGATAAGATCGGTCATTTCCTTCAGCTTATCCGGTCCTACAAGGGTCAACACCGAACCCGCCGCCGCCAAAGCTATCGCGGCGATTATCGCTATCAGCTGAGGCTTGCAGTACATTATCAGATATTTTAAGGACTTTTTAAAATTCTTTGCTTTTTCTCCGGGAACTCCCATGCCGCCGGGTCCGCCTCCCGGACCCATACGACGCTTATTCTGTACGCTTTTATCCCGGTCTATCGTATATTCATTCCTTGCCATTATGCCAGTTCCTCCTTTGAAAGCTGAGAAAGCGCGATTTCCTGATATACCGGACAGTTCTTCATCAGCTCCGAATGGGTGCCCATGCCGGCTATCCTGCCTTCGTCAAGCACGACGATTTTATCCGCGTCCCTTATCGTGCCGATACGCTGAGCCACTATAAAGGTAGTCGCTTTTTCGGTCTGTCCTTTTAAAGCAGAACGGAGAAGCTTGTCGGTTTTATAGTCGAGAGCTGAAAATGTATCGTCGAATATATAGATTTCGGGTTTTCTGCATATCGCACGCGCTATCGACAGACGCTGCTTTTGGCCGCCTGAAAGGTTCGTGCCTCCCTGTGCGACCGCACCGTCATACGCTTCGGGCATATTTTCCACAAAATCCCTGCTCTGTGCGATTTCGACCGCTCTTTTTATATCCTCTTCGGTGTATTCATCTCCGCCGTTTTCGCCGTACGCGACATTTGACCTGACGGAGCCCGAGAACATCACCGCTTTCTGCGGAACATAACCTATTTTATTATGAAGCGTTTCAAGCTTATAATCCTTTATATTGATGCCGTCTATCAGTATCTCGCCCTCTGTTGCGTCATAAAATCTCGGCAGAAGGTTAATGAGCGTACTCTTACCGCTGCCCGTGGAACCGATAAACGCGATCGTTTCGCCCTTATGAGCGGTAAAGGTGATGTTTTCAAGCACATAATCCGAAGCGTCCGGGTACTTGAAGCCGACGTTTTTAAATACGACTTCCCCCTTTTTTTCGCAAGGTACGGAATCGATTTTGCCGTCAAGTATGGAAGGCTTGGTTCCGATAACATCAAGAATACGCTTTGCGGCAACCGAAGCGCGCGGCAGCATTATAAAAACCATGCTGAGCATTACAAAGGCCATAACCACCTGTATGGCGTAGATCATAAATACCACCATGTTAGAAAACAACGCGCCTTTATGCTGTAAATCGGCGGCATTTATCAGATATGTTCCTATCCAGTATATCGAAAGGCTGAGCCCGCTCATTATCAAAGACATCCAGGGCATTATAATCGACATGATACGGCTGGCAAACAGATAGGTTTTCGTAAGCTCCGTATTGGCTTTATCGAACTTTTCTTCCTGGTATTTTTCCGCATTGTATGCCCTGACAACACGCAGTCCGGTCAGATTTTCCCTTGTGACTCGGTTTATGTTGTCGGTCATCCACTGGATTTTTTTGAACTTCGGGACGGCGAATAAAACGATAACGCTTATCATCAGGATAAGCATTAAAACGGCTCCCGCGGTCGCGGCGGTCCATTCCATGCCTTTTCCGGCGATTTTAGTAATCGCCCACACGGCGGTTATCGGAGCTTTGATAAACGCCTGCAAGCCCATGGCGATAATCATCTGCACCTGTGTTATATCGTTGGTGGAACGCGTTATCAGGCTTGCCGTCGAAAATGAGTTAATTTCCTTCATGGAAAAGGACTCGACCTGATTATATTGCAGCATACGCAGCTCTTTGGAAAAGTTGGAGGCAATCCGCGCCGCGAATCCCGCAACGATGACGGACGAAACGAGGCTGCCGAGCGTACAGAGCAGCATCATCCCGCCGGGTATCAGTACATCGGCAAGCTTGCCGCCCTCAATGCTTACTTTAGCCGTAATATCATTCATATAATCGGGGAGCTTTAAATCAAGGTAAACCTGCGCAACTATAAACAAAACGCTGCACAGAGCGAAGGCCCACTCCCTCGGTTTCATATATTTAAGTATTTTAATCATCGGTTTTTATACCCTTTCAAAATTGTAACAAATAATACTATTTCAATTCGGCGAGCAGCTCCGGTGTCTGCGCGCCCATTTTTTCTAAATTTCCGATAACGTGCAGGAAAATTGTCTTTAGCATAATGCGTTCATCTTCCGTAAGCCCTTCAAAGGTGCCTTGATCCATCTGCGAAAAGACAAGACGGGATTCATCCGCCAGCTTTTTTCCTTTATCGGTGAGCGTTATCAGGTTAATACGCTGATCCTTAGCATCCGCAACCTTATGCAGCAGACCCGCGTTTTCCATACGTTTTATCGATATCGCAACCGTGGAGGGCTTTACACCCAGCTTGTCCGAAATTTCCTTTTGCGATACGGCGGCGTTATTCGCTTCATTCCTCAGTATGAACAATATTGGAGGGTGACTCACCTGGTCAAGTCCCCTTTTTTCCAATTCCTTTTTAATGCAGTTAAAATGCATACGAAAAACGATACGGAACAATGATTCAAGGCTTATG
>JAQVQF010000141.1 GCA_028701715.1 Eubacteriales bacterium
ATATTACGGAGGAAAGGAAAGCTTTCTTAATCTTGCACAGAATATCGAGGGTAAGGCCGAGGAAATCGATCTCTTAAAGGTTGGCGACAGATATTCCATAAACGTAATCAGCTTCGGCTTTGACAGCGTGGTGGCAAAGACCATATCCAAGGTAAAGCGTAAAATAATTATCGGCGGCAGGAATTCGTACGCCACCGGTATCGTCCGCGGGCTTTTCCGCGGAATGCATAACAAATGCGTGGTGAATGTTGACGGAGAGACCCTCAACGGCAAGGATATGCTGCTTTGTACCGTCGCCAACGGCAGCCATGTCGGCGGATCCTTCAAATGCGCTCCGCGTGCGAAAAACAACGACGGATTTATTGAAATATGCCTGGTCAAGCCCGTGTCGGTATTTAAATTTATTAAGCTCATTAATAAATATAAGGAAGGCAAGCACCTTGATGATCCGCATTTCAAAGGTATGCTGACCTACCGGCAGGGAAAAAGGGTAAGCTGCGAGACTACGGATAAAAGCTTCTGTATTTCCGTGGACGGCGAGGTTATAGATATAGAAAAATTTATAATAGATATAGTGCCGAAGGCGTTGAAATTCGTGGTACCGAAAGCCGTTGCTGATTGATGTTAAATTTAATATGAATATTTATCAGAAAACCGCGGAGCGATTGCCCCGCGGTATGATTTTTATTATTTCAATCTGTCAATAAGATAAGGTATCGCGCTTTCAAAGTTAACTCCGTACCAACGGCGGTCGGAATCGGCAAGGGTCAGCGCTATACATTCCACCGTATAATCGACTGAGATTTTCAATGATTCGTCAAGACCCTTGTTGTTCATCAAGGCGCCGAGCAGAGCCGAGGCGAAAACGTCGCCCGTGCCGTGGAAGCTGACGGGTATCCTTTCGCGGAAGTAGCTGAAATACCTGCCTGTCGGCGAATCGTAGGACATAACGCCTATCTTCCCTTCCTCAAAGGAAACACCCGTGAGCACGGAAACCTTGGCGCCCAGCCCGCACAGCTTTTTAAGCATATCCCTGATATATGCCTCGTCATAGCTTTCGATATAAGGCGTATGGAGCATAAACGACGCTTCGGTGAGGTTGGGCACTATTATGTCCGCTTTCCCGCACAACGCCGCCATTTTGTCCGCGAATTCCTGCGTGAAGCCCTTATATAGCACGCCGTTGTCGGCCATCACGGGGTCAACAAGGATAAGGGTTTGCTTTGATTTAAAGGTATCGAATATCTCAGAGGTTATTCCAAGCTGCTTTTCGCTGCCGAGATAACCGGTATATATCGCCGAAAAATCCATATTTTCCTTCTTCCAATGATCAGCGACAGGCATAATATCGTCGGTGAGATCGCGGAAGGTGAAGCCCGAAAACGCCGTATGTGTCGAAAGCACGGCGGTGGGTATAACGGCGGCCTCCACACCCATGGTGGAAATTATGGGCAGCGCCACGGTGAGCGAGCACTTCCCTACGCAGGATATGTCCTGTATCGTAACAATTCTTTTCATCTTGAAAATTCCTTTCTTATCTTTGACTATTTACTTACGCCGCCCAGCACCCTCGCTATAAGGGTACGTTTGACCTTCATCGCCCCTTTTGGGCAGAATTCCTGACAGCAGAAGCAGGCTATACATTTTGACCGGTCTATGACCGGCTTTTTATTTACCATGATAATAGCTTTGGCGGGGCATACACGGAAACACTCTCCGCACCCCACGCATTCGCTCTTTTTAAGCGTGGGTTCGGATTTCAACGCCCGGGCTACGACTCTGCCGGTGAGCTTCCCCAAAACCGTCTTTGAATTGCTCTTGAACAGCAAGGAACGGTTGGAGGTTACTATTTTATAATCGGGTATGATAAAGCTTTTATAATCGCCGTAAATATCCAGCATTTCGCATTTTTCAGGTATATAACCGCGTTCGTATGCTTCCTGTAAAGTTAATATGTCCTCTTTTTCAAAGCCTATTAGCTTGGCGCATAGAAGGTCGAGCTTATGCTGCGAACGCGACGCTATGACCGCGCCTATATGCCGCGGCGTCCCGGCGGTCGGCCCGTTGCCCTCCATGCCCTCGACCGCGTCGCATATCGTAAGCACCGGTTTAAAATAGTCGTTGAGGTCGATTATCATCCCGGCGAAATCCTTTGGGTTGGGATATTTATAATGGTATTCGGGCTTTATTATGCCCGGAACAACTCCGAACATATTCTTCGCTCCGGCGGACATGCCCATCATTCCGTGGGATTTCAGCTTGCAGAAATCTATTATACAATCCGCGTCGTCGAGATACGAGGTATAAAAAAAGCTCTTCGCCACCCTTGCGCCGGGAAAAGACGCCGCCGACTGAGAAAAATTCTGATTGAGCCGCGCGCCGTGCTTTTCGACCTCTCTTACACCCGCTATAGAATATATGCGGTTGACATATACGGAATTGTAGATGCCCCCCGGCGAATCGCCCACTACCACGTCGGCGCCTTTTTCGGCAATCATATCGACCAGCGCGCAGAGCATCGCCGGATGAGTGGTGGCGGCTTTTTCGGGCTTTATCCCGGCAACAAGATTGGTTTTTATAACAACCCTTGTGCCTTTTTTTATAAAGTCGATTCCGCCGGTATTCGATACGGCTTCCTCAAGGGAAGCGCGGCATTCGGCGCTGTCGTAGCTGCGGCAGCCGATTATGGCGACATCTGACATTTGAATACTTCCTTTAATCGTATTTATCCCCGAACAAATATTTCAAATACTGCTCATGATAGGTGTTTGATTTTACACCGTCGAGATAATAATGCGAATAAGAGAAGGTTATAAGCTTTTCGGAATATTCAGCTGCCATTTCCATCTGCTTTATTACTCTGTCAAGCTCCGCCGCGCCCTCGCCCGCCTTGCCGCTGAAGTTTTCGACATTTATCCAAAACTTTACGTAAGGCTTGGTATCGGCGGCTTTTTTCATTTCCGAAACATGCTTTTCGATAAAGTCTATCGGGAATTGGCTAGCTCCGACCGAATCCTGCGAACAGAAAATATCCCCGGGTCTGAATTCGGTGAGGTTAAAGAAGCTTTTCCACATTGCGCCCGTTTCCTCCGGGGTTTTATTGAGGTAGCCGCTTATAAAGGGCGACATAAGCACAGGCAGAGACGGGTCAAGGGCGGTGAAATGGAAAAGGGCTTTGTTCATCATCTTAGCCCACCATTTTTCATCGCCGTTGGTGTCGTTATACATTTCCCACACCCAGTACCAGCCGTGAAAAGCGTTGGGATATTTATCTTTGTATTCGGTATAAATTTCATCTGCCATGGCGTTGTTGGCGTCAACCTGCGCGTTAATCCAGTCGTCCTTGCGGAACGCTCCGCCCCACCATTCGTCGGCGAAATTCAGACCGACGAAAACCTTGACGCCCTTCTTTTCCGCCGCTTTCAGCGCATTGGGAAGATAACCGTTTCTAATCGTCATCTTTTCTGCCGCGTGGGAAGCGGCGTATTTGCTGTCATAACCGACATATGAAAACCTACCGCTGGGCGTTTCGGCTATCCACTGAAGGATCATTATATCGATTCCCGCTTCCAGCAGCCTGTCGTAATGCTCCTCCCACTGCGCTTCATTCCATTTATCCACCAGCGCGGGCTGAACGAAGGTACCTTCGAAATGCGGCTTTTTAATTTCCATATTTTTCTCCTTATATAATGCTTTGCTGTAATTATATGATAAATCCATACAAATGTCAATATTTATCAAATTATACGCGTAAACGCTTGACAAATAGCTTTATCGATGCTATAATGCGCGTAAAACCATCATTGATATAGTTATATTCATCATTATTGGAGTTGTGCTATGATTAAATCGTTACACAAAGCGTTTGACCTTTTGGAATACCTTTCGTCCGCAGGCGACAGAGCCGTACCGCTTTCGGAGCTGGCGAGCGCTATAGGCGAAAAAACCACCACCTGCGCTAATATTCTAAAGACCATGACCGAACGCGGTTATGCCGCGCGTGCGAACACACGCGGTTACAGGTTAGGCGGAGCGGCATACAGGCTCGCCGGGCGCGAATCTCCGGAGGATGAAGGGCTTATAAATGCCGCCGTGGAACCCATGCGCATTCTTTCAAAGCAGCTTGATGTATCAACGGTACTTGCCGTATTGCGGGACGGAAAAAAACGGGTGCTTGTTTCAGAATCGGGCGAAGGCATAATTCAGGTCGGGAAATCCTACCTCGCCGACGATCGGCTGCTCACCACCCCTACAGGGATAGTGCTTATTGCTTCCGAATCCGACGCTTTTATCAAAAAGCTTGCGGAACGCGGACTGCCTGATTTCTACGTGTCGGCGGAGGATTTATTTGCCCGCGTGGATAAGGTACGTAAAAACGGTGAGATAGAGCTCAACGCTTATAACGAAGTGTCCGACGCCGCCGTAGGGGTTTATAAAAACAAAAAGCTTACCGCGTCTCTCGGTGCATACTTCCCCGCTTACCGTCACACGGAGGAATTCCGCGTACAATTATTAAAAGGTCTGCGTGACGCGGCTTATAAAATCGAACATAATTTATTAAGCATATAAATCAATAAGGAAGGTAAATATGAATACAAATCTTACCGAAGCGATTAAAAAATTCGCTTACGAAAACGGCGCCGACCTTGTCGGTATATCCCATATGGAGCGTTTCAATAACGCCCCCATCAAAATGAGTCCGCAGGGAGTAATGCCGACGGCGAAAAGCGTAATCGTATGCGCCATCCACCACCCCGACGCCGCGATGCAGCTCGGCGGCGAAGTACATCCGCAGGACCACGGCCCTTATCGTATCCAATACGTGATGAATCAGAAGCTCGATCAGATTTCGTTCCGGTTGGGCAATTTTATCGAATCCTTAGGTTACGACGCCGTGCCTATCGCATCGTCAAATATCTGGCGCTACCGCGGCTATAAGGATCTGACGGCTAATTTCGCTCCCGATATGTCTCACATATACGCCGCTGTGAGCGCCGGACTTTCGCAGGTCGGCTGGAGCGGGCTTTCCATCACTCCCGAATACGGCTCCTGGAACCGTTTCATTTCCATAATAACCGACGCGGAGCTTGACGAAACCCCGTTATATACCGAAACGAAGCTTTGCGACATGTGCGGACAGTGCATACGCCACTGCCCTACCGATGCTTACCGCAAGGAGTGCAACGGTACAAGGGAGCTTGTCATAACGGACGAGGTCAGATATAAAATGGCGAACAAAAATCTTTGGCGCTGCGCCTGGGGCGAGCATTTCAATCTTGACCTCGATTTGAAAATTCCCGACGTTGTCACCGAGGAGGTATTGCTTGAGGCGTGCGAAAAATACGGCTCACGCGACGGCGAAATGGGCTGCTGTCAAAAATTCTGCCTGCCCAAGCAGCTGCGTCAGGACGGCGGCGATTACACCACCACCTTCATACGCAAGCGTCATGTCGTACCCACCGACCTGCCCGTTCACCGCCGTCTGTACGACGAGGTCGTAAACGCGGCGAGATTCCACGGCATAAGCGACCTTGTGTTCCTTAACGAAACGGATATGCAAAAGGCCGACCCCGACGTGCTTGCCCACTTCCCGCACGCAAAGAGCGCTATAGTTTTTGCGCTTCATCTGCGCAAGGACCTCGACACGGATACAGCAACGCTGTATCAAAGCCACGGAGACACCAAGGGGCCGGGCAACGCTTCGGATTCGCTTTCCGATATGATGGGACGGCTCACCGAATTCACGGAGCTTGACATATGCCGCCTGCTTGAGGACAAGGGCTTTGACGCTCTCAATTTCTACGGCTACAGGGAAGCATTGAAAGCCGCCGCAGGCTACGCGGAGGCTGCGGGATATCCGCTGCCGGAAACCGAAGGCAATCTGCCGTGGGGCGGATTTTTACTCGCAAACGGCGAATACGCCTCCTACGGAGTGGTGCTAACCTCCGCCGCCTTCAACAACGCCGAATACCGCGGTATTGACAATCCGTATGT
>JAQVQF010000142.1 GCA_028701715.1 Eubacteriales bacterium
TTCCGCTCGACCGCTGGCTCAACGAAGCCGTTTTCCCGGAGGAAGCAAAATTAAAGGAACGCGATATTTACAACGGCACTCTCGCGGGCTGCGCGGAAATGCTCAAATACGGCACGGTGTCCTGCAACGATATGTATTTTTCGGGCAAAGCCATGGCGGACGCCTATATCGACGCGGGCATGAAAGCCAATATCTCCCTTGCGGTAACCTGCTTTAACGGAGAAACGGAGTTTAAAAAGCTTCCCGTATATGATGAGTACGAGCGGCTTGCGGAATATCTTCAGGACAACAAAAAAGTGTGTTTCGATTATTCGACGCACGCCGAATATACCAACACCGAAAAATCGATAGCGGGCGTCGTGGAAAGAGCGGCTTTCCATAAAACGGGGCTGCATATTCATATGTCCGAAACGCAAAAGGAGCATGAGGGCTGTGTCGGTCGTCACGGACTTACCCCGGCGGCGTTTTTTGACCGTCTCGGTGTTTTTGGTCTGAGAACCATAGCCGCCCACTGCGTTTGGTGCGACGACGACGATTACGCGCTTATGGGCGAAAAGGGCGTTTACATGGCGTCCTGTCCGACTTCAAACCTCAAGCTGGGCAGCGGTATCCCGGACTATAAACGAGCGCGGGAAAGTAATGTGAGAATATGTCTCGGCACCGACGGGGTAGCCTCCAACAATAATCTCAACATGGTTAAGGAAGCAAAGCTGATGGCGCTGCTTGCGAAAGGCAAAAATCTCGATCCTTCGCTGTGCAAGGCGGGAGAGGCGCTGAGAGCGGCGACACGGACGGCATGGCTTTCGCAGGGGAGAGAGCGTTCCGGCTTGATAAAAGAGGGCTTCGACGCCGATCTTACGGTATACAGCATTAATACGGTAAATACAATGAAAGCCCGCGACGGCGCGGATACGCTCGTTTACGCCTGCGACGGGGAAGCGTATATGACAATGTGCGGCGGCGAGATATTATATAAAAACGGCGAATATTACACCATAGACAAAGAAAATCTTGTTTATGAAATAGGTAAATGAGCATAAAATTGTAGGGGCGGATATCATCCGCCCGCCACATTACGGTTAGATGTCGGTTATATAAATAAAAAACAAAACGTTTATCGCCAATAACGATTGGTATAGCGACATGGGACGGAATTACGTGCGGGCGGATAATATCCGCCCCTACAGTACAAAATTCCATCACATATTAATCTAATGGTGTTACAAATTATATCTGATATAAAAGGAGAAAAATGATGTACGAAAAAGCGGCGTCGCAGATTAAAGCATACGCGGAAAAATTTTTCCCCGGTCTGCCGTTTCAAACGGCGGTGGTGCTGGGCTCCGGGCTTGGCAAATTTCCTTTAAGGTACAAAGAAGCGCCTTCGGTGAGCTACGGCGAGCTGGAGGGCTTTTCGCCCTCCACCGCTCCCGGGCACGAGGGCAGGCTGTATTTTATAAAGCTCGGCGACGGCGGCGTGCTTTGCTTTTCGGGCAGGACGCATTATTACGAGGGAAAGGGTATCGACAGGGTGGTTTATCCCGTCAGGGTGATGAAGAAGGCGGGGATTAAAAATCTTATGCTCACCAACGCGGCGGGCGGAATAAACCGCGATTTCCGCGTGGGCGATTTTATGCTTATAACCGACCACATCAATATGATGCCCAATCCGCTTATAAGCGCCGCCGATCCCGAATTGGGCGTAAGGTTTCCGGATATGACGGTTCCGTATGATCTTAAATTCAGGGAAATTATTAAAGCGGAAGCCAAAAAGCTGAATCTTGTCCTCCGCGAGGGCGTATATATCGGCGTTCAGGGTCCCTGCTACGAAACACCCGCGGAAATCAAGGCGTACCGCGTAATGGGCGCCGACGCCGTGGGCATGTCCACCGTGCCGGAGGTTATCGAAGCCCGCCGCTGCGGAATCCGGGTGTGCGCGGTGACGCTGGTGGCAAACGCCGCTTCCGGTATGAACAGCGAGCCGCTCACCGAGGAGGAGGTCATCGCCGCAGGCGAAAAGGCCGCCTCGCGCTTCGGCGCTCTGGCGGAAAGCGTGCTGACAGCAATAAACGGAAAAGCCGAGTTATGAGGACGCTCCGTTTCGACGAAACGACCTTGGAGCTTGTCGCAATAAACCAGACCAAGCTTCCGCTTGAAACAGAATATATACGCATATCGGAATCCCGTGTATTGTATCAAGCCATAAAGGAGCTTGCCATACGCGGCGCTCCCGCCATAGGCGTCGGCGCGGCGCTGGGGCTTTACGCCTGCGCCTTGCGTTTCGAGGATAAGGCTCCGGAGGGCTTTCTGTATTCCTTTGACAAAACAGTCGAATATATCGCCTCCTCGCGTCCCACGGCGCGCAATCTTTTTTATGCCTGCGGTAGGATGAGCGCCGCTTCGCGGCAGGGGACAAGTATAGAGGATATTAAGGAAAGCCTGAAAAACGAGGCGTTTTCCATTGAAAAAGAGGATATAGAGCTTTGCCGCGCCATAGGAAAAAACGGCGAAAAGCTTATACGTGACGGAGCGGCAATACTCACCCATTGCAACGCGGGCGCGCTTTGCGCGGTCGAATACGGCACCGCGCTCGCTCCGATATACGAAGCAAAGGCAAAGGGCAAAGCGGTATATGTCTATGCCGACGAAACCAGGCCGCTGCTGCAGGGCGCGCGCCTTACCTGCTTTGAGCTTACCGAAGCGGGAATAGACACGACGCTTATCTGCGACAATATGGCGGCGGGGCTTATGGCGAAGGGGAAAATCGACCTTGTGATAGTGGGCTGCGACCGTGTCGCCGCCAACGGCGACTTCGCCAACAAAACGGGCACTCTGTCGCTGGCGGTGAACGCAAGGCATTTCGGCGTGCCTTTTTATGTCGCCGTGCCATCCTCGACGGTTGACCTTTCGGCCTTGACGGGAGACGATATTGTTATCGAAGAAAGAGACGGCGCGGAAATCACCGAAAAATTCTTTAAAAATCCCATTGCGCCGGAGAGCGTTAAAACCTATAACCCGGCTTTTGACGTGACGCCCGGCTCGCTCGTCACGGGCTATATTACCGAAAAGGGAGTATTCAAGAGTATATAATAAGGAGAGGCACCATGAGGATACTTGTCATTGCCAACCTCAATTCGGGAAAAGGCAAAGCGAAGGAATATCTTCCCGTTATCAAAAAAGAGCTTAAGCCCGACAACGAATTGAAAATATACCTGACGAAGGACTAGGAGCATACCGTAAGCTTTGTCGCAAAAAACTGCGGCAAATTCGACATGCTCGTCGTCTTGGGCGGTGACGGCACCATGAACGAGGTCATCAATGGCTATATACCCACCGGATGCGTCACACCCATAGGATATATACCCACAGGCTCCACCAACGATTTTGCCGCCACCCTGAAGCTTACAAAAAATCCTTCGGAAGCCTGTAAAGCCTTTATGAAAATGAACACAAGAAAAATCGATATCGGCTTTTTCAACGGAAAATATTTCACCTATGTAGCGGCGGCGGGCGCCTTTACCGAAGCCTCCTATGCTACTCCGGCGGATTTGAAGCACAAGCTCGGACATTTTGCCTATGTTCTCGGCGGCGTAAAATCGCTCCCCGCGATAAAGCCGCTCCATCTCCGCCTTACGGTGGACGGAAGGGTTATCGAGGACGAATATCTTATAGCCCTTATTTCCAACTCCACAAGCGTCGGCGGAGTGTTCAATTACGAGGAATCGCTGGTGCTGCTCGACGACGGAAAATTCGAGGTCGCGCTGCTCAAGGAACCCGAAAACGCCAATGAATTCGGCTCGGTACTCAAGGATGTCATATACCGTAATTATAACGGCGACTATATAACCCTTGTTTCCGGTTCACATATCCTGCTGGAATCGCCTTCCCCCATAGCGTGGTCGCTCGACGGCGAATACGGCGGTGAATATACCTCCATAAAGGTGGAAAACCTGCGCGGCGCGCTGACGCTGCTTGTCTGAACGCGCCGATACCGTTTGCTTGAATTTAATGTAAATCGTTTTATACCCGGCAAAATTTATGTTGACTTTCATTGATATTTATGTATAATAGGATTGTTATGTAAAATTATACATATAACAACAAAGGTATGGACGAATCTGATAATTAATTAATTTATACAGTAAAATAGGCATGATTTTTTAACAATACTGACATAATCATGCCGTGGAGGTAGAATTCATGAACTATTCCCGTGCGGTGGGCGTTGCCCGCTTTGTTTTGGTGATACTCATTATCGCCCTTTTAATGACCCTGGCAGTCTGCGGCTACAGCGACTGGGATCTGGGCGGCGTATTCGAAAAAGGCACAGTCGTTTTGGGTCTTGACCTGCAGGGCGGCTCGGTCATAACCTTCCAGGCGATAGCGGGCGAGGACGAATCGATTACGGGCAGCGGTATGGATTCCGTGCAAGCGGCAATGCGAACCCGTCTTGACAACGCCGGCCTTACCGAAGCCAACGCTTATCTTGTGGGCAGCGATATGATTACGATAGAGATACCCGGCGATTCCGACCCCAACGAAGCGGTTAAAAATTTCGGTGCCATGGGTAAGCTGACCTTCAGAACCTACAGCAGCAGTACCGACGAATATGATACGATCATACTGACCGGCGACGACGTAAAAAAAGCCTCTGCCGTTGTCGACAGTCAAACGGGCGACAATGTGGTCGAGCTGAATTTTACCACGGAAGGCGCTAAAAAGTTTTACAACGCCACGCTTGTCGCAGCAGCGGCAACTTCCGGCAGCAGTGCCAACTGCATAGCCATATATATGGATGATACCATGCTTTCCTGTCCTTCTGTAGAAAATGCGATAGAAGGCGGCAGCGCGGTAATCAGCACTTCCAGCGGGATGACCTCCGAATATGCTCTCAGCCTTGCGGGCAACATCAATTCCGGTTCTTTGAAATATACGCTTAAAGAAGCGTCCATACGCACCGTCGGACCGACTCTCGGCGAAAAATCCCTTACCACATCCCTTAAGGCTGGCGCGCTGGGTATTGCTTTTGTGGTCATTTTCATGATCGCGGTTTATCGTGTCCCGGGCGTTATGGCATCCATCGCTCTCGTCGCTTATTCGGCGTTGTTTATGCTTCTGCTCGTCATTACGAAATCAAACCTCACGCTTCCGGGTATCGCGGGTATTATACTTTCAATAGGTATGGCTGTCGACGCGAATGTGGTTATATTCGAAAGAACCAAGGAAGAGCTGAGAGCGGGAAAATCGGCGAAGGCCGCAATCAAATCCGGCTATTCCAAAGCCTTTTCCGCAATTTTCGACTCCAACGTGACCACTCTAATCGCCGCCGGCGTGCTGTTTTTCCTGGGCTCGGGTACGATTCAGGGCTTCGCCGTCACCCTCAGCTTCGGCGTTATAATATCGTTCTTTACCGCTCTTGTCATAACAAGGATACTTCTCAATTTGGGTTGTTCGATGGGATTAAATAAAATAACTCTCTATGGTGTTTCTGAAAGGAGAGTTGACCGATGAAAAAGCTTCTTAATTTCAACGTAATAAAAAATTCCAAAACCATACTCGTCATAACCGCGGCGCTGCTGCTTCTCGGCGTTGTGTCCATGGTTGTGGTCGGCTTCAATATCGATATAGATTTTTCGGGCGGCACCGAAATCCAGCTGGATATAGGACGCGATGTCACCACTCAGGACTGTAACGATATAAACGGTATAATAGAAGAGCTTTTCGGTAAGCAGTACGTGTCCTCCACAACCAAGGCATTGAATATGACCTCGCTTGCGTTGATCCGCACGGGCACGGCGGAGCTTACGTCGGAACAGCAGGCTCAGCTTCTTGACAAGCTCGACGAGCATTTCGGCATCGACCATACCGAAAGCACAAATTTCCAGATAAACTACATTTCCGC